>JAHRWI010000261.1 GCA_019090225.1 Porticoccaceae bacterium | reverse complement strand
TTTCAGGTTTCATGGAGTGTCCGTCCTCATGTTGCCAAAGTGAATATTGAGAGCGTTGGAGAATGGTGTAAAGACAATACTTTCAATGAAGATCACGCTCATGGGGTAAGAAATCTCGTTACAAACCCGGATCTTATTTCAAACATTAGTCCTTAAATTTGGCCAATAAGCATCGACTAGTGCTGACAAGCGACTACGACACTAAGCCCATTAAAGATTGATCAAACCGACCAGGCACATTGCATTTCACAGAAGCAGGGGCCGCTCTCGATTTGACACCTAAAAAATAATCAAGCGGTCTGCACCCTTGACTGCCTTTATTTTTACCCTTAACCAGCACAGGCAGGCCGTGCTAACAGCGCACGATTCCCTTGATCGTTACGCGGAAAACCTGAACTTATGAAATATTTAAAGAGACTAGTTTTATTTCTCTTTGTATTGCCAATAGCATATTGCAATACACCTTTCACTAAACACACCCTTCTAGAGATAGATATAAATAGCGATATAAACCAAACTGTTAAGCTTACTTTTTTTAATAAACACGGTGAAAGTGTCGCCTTTTGGGAGCAGACAAATAAATACTTCAGCTGGTATAACGGAATGGGGTATAACGTAAATGGTCCAGATGTTTCAGTAGATAAAATACTTTCGATAGAAAAAGTAATAGTCTCGTCTCCGTCATGTACGCCGCAGACTATTAATGTTGAATTTTCTAAAGAATATAGCCCTCAAGATTATACAAAGTACCTTCATCATGGTTCGAAAGCACATATGCAGTATAGTTTTAAAAAAAGAGTGACATTCGAATGTGACAATAATACATAACAATCACATCCACTTGACCTTAATGGCCCGAAAGGCAAATTATAGTCTTCACTCAATGTAGACCTAAGAAACAGACGGCAAGGACTTAACCTGGGCAACCAAGGTGTTCGCCAGCTTGATCCCTTCTCCCACGCAAAAATGCCGGAGCAAATTGATAATATGCTCCGGCAGGATTTTTCAGAGTACTAAGGCTTAACTCAATACCTAACTCAAAGCGAAGCATTCCCCGTTGCGAAATCAGTAAAGCCATAAGGCGCATAAGGGCCAAGACAAGCATGCTCAAGTACGCCCATGCCGCGCTTGGTGCCATCACTGACACGAACAATGTGCTGTGTGTGCAGGTTGGAGGCATTGTTGGGGTCGATGGTTTCCGGGTCAAAGACTTCGCCACCAATCTCCATTTCGCCCTGCCAGACGCCCTGACACCAATCCGGGTGGAAATAACCCAGGCCTTTCATCTGGAATTTAAACAGCGGTTCAAAGGAGATGGTGCGGGTATCGCCCTGCTGGCTGATCATATCGATTTCGGCAGATGATATATGGCGGGTATTGGGCACATATTGCAGACGATGCGCCAAACCGGGGGTATGAATAATACCTTGCTCTTCGCCTTCTGGAATGTCATCTGCACTCGCGTACAGCGGTGCGGTAAGACCTTCCCGGGCCAGGCCTTCACCATTGGCACCTTCAAAAAATATCGCCAGTGAAACGTGATCATCCCAGAACAGGGGTGCCCATAATAAAAACATTGATGAAGGCGGTTGCGGTGCACCGATCGGGCCAGACTTACCCAGGTTACGCACGCCCCAGGAGCGATCCTTGGTGCCATGGCATTCATCACCCACGACCTTGATTTTGCCATCGGGATAATTCACCTCTCCTGACCATTCACCGAATTGGTCGAAGCGGGTGGCATCCATCACACGGCGAGTGCCGTTCCATAAGGTCTGACGGGCTTCTTCGATCCCGGCGGTTCGAGTCGAGAAGGTAAGATCACAGCTAATGCCGGTTTTATTGTCTTCAAGTACTACACGAGTTCGACGCATGGGTTCGAGCACTTCAATACTGAAGGGGCCTACTTTCATTTCGCTACGCTCTAGCGGGGCACGGCAGGAGCCATAAAAGCAATGTTGTCGCCCGCCTTTTTCGATGACGCTGAAAGCGCAATCCAGTATGCCCAAATGCGGATAGACCGCCATGCCAATGCCAAAATACCAGCTACCGTCTTTGGCGTAACCATTGAACCAGGTTCGATCATAAAAATTAGGATCGCTGGTGGCGGGATGCGCCAGTGGCTCAGCGGTTTGGTGTATGGGGAAATCATCAAATTTGTTAAGCATGTTTTGGGGTCTCCAGTATTTTTTGGTTTTAGTGCGCTACTTATCGATTAAGCTTGTTACCGATTAAATTGCCTAATGAACGGGCGAAAAATTAGTCGGGTCGACCAGTCATTAAACATTCCTTATTGATCACTCTTAGGCGATAGCTTGATCGCTTAAACCCGGTCGCCGTCAACACTCTTCAGTCCTTAAACTCTGCCACTCCCAAACAAGCGCTCAGTGCGATTAATGATAGCCACCAGCGACAACATTACCGGGACTTCCACCAGCACACCGACCACCGTTGCCAGGGCCGCCCCCGAATTCAAGCCAAATAATGAAATCGCCACGGCCACGGCCAGCTCAAAAAAATTGGACGTGCCGATTAAGCAGGCGGGGGCAGCAATATTGTGTGGCAGACGCATCGCCTTCGCTGCCCCATAAGTCAGGGCAAATATGCCGTAGGTTTGAATCAATAGCGGTATAGCTATCAGTACAATCGTTTGCGGCTGAGCGATAATTTTCTCTGCCTGAAAACCAAACAAGAGCACAACGGTTGCTAACAGGCCGATTACCGACCAGGGTTTAAGCCTGT
Source organism: Porticoccaceae bacterium (assembly GCA_019090225.1). Taxonomy (GTDB): domain Bacteria; phylum Pseudomonadota; class Gammaproteobacteria; order Pseudomonadales; family Porticoccaceae; genus HB2-32-21. Next base: position 6,107 of record JAHRWI010000261.1, on the reverse strand, counting down.
TAACGAAGGTATCGATACGAAGGGAATCGACGCGAGGGGCATCTACACAAGAGGCTTCAACACCAGGAACATCAACAGGGCGCCCGCCGCCCTTAAGCTCTAAGCGGTGTCGGGTAAATGCTCCAGCGCCGAGGGGCAAAACCACATATAGCCCCACCGAAAGCAGTAACGTTTCCCAGGGCACTTGAATATTACTTACGCCGAGCAAGAATGCCGCGATGGGCGCAAAGGCGAAAATCATGATGAGGTCGTTTACCGCCACCTGCACTAAGGTGTAATTAGGGTCGCCATTAGCGAGCCGACTCCAGACAAAGACCATTGCCGTACAGGGCGCGACCCCCAGCAGGATCATGCCTGCGATATATTCCGTGGCTGATTCGGAATCGACAAAACCGGCAAAGAACACCTTAAAAAATAACCAGCCCAGGGCGGCCATAGTGAAGGGCTTGATAAGCCAATTGACAATAAGTGTAAGCACCAGGCCTTTTGGCTTCCTGCCTATATCTTTTAGGGCGGAAAAATCGATCTGCACCATCATTGGGTAAATCATGATCCAGATAAACACAGCGACAACCAAATTCACGTGGGCGTATTCAAGACCGGCAATAAACTGGAACACACCGGGTACCAGGTTGCCGAGCAGCACACCCAGCAATATGCATAAACCTACCCATAGCGTCAGGTAGCGCTCGAACAATCCCATCTGAATTTCTCCCTAATATTTATAGCACGAGCTTAACTCACTGCTAGCAAATATTGTCTGATAGTAGACACTCACACAGGTGATATAGATCAGCCACAACTGTGGATGACCTCAGGCAAAAACTTTCGGGATATGCAAAACTGAGCAAGTACGCTTAATGTTCCAGTATCACTAGCGACAGAGGCTTTACCATGGCTGAAATCAGGAAAAGAGCACGAATTGTGATCATGGGCGCCGCAGGGCGGGATTTTCACAACTTCAATACCGTCTACCGCGATGATCCAAAGACTGAGGTCGTGGCCTTCACCGCTGCGCAAATTCCTAATATTGATGAACGCATCTACCCAGTTTCCCTGAGTGGTGAGCTTTACCCAAAGGGCATAGCCATCATCCCAGAAGCTGAATTAGCGGATTTTTGTCGAACACAAGACATTGCCCAGGTGGTGTTTGCCTACAGTGACCTCACCCACCAGCAGGTCATGCACCGGGCCTCGATTGCCCTGGCAGCAGGAGCGGATTTTTTAATGGTCGGGCCACACGCAAGCATGCTCAAATCGACAGTGCCCGTGATCGCCATATCTGCTGTGCGCACTGGCTGTGGTAAATCACAGACCTGCCGATGGATCGCGAGCTACCTTAAAAATCAGGGTTTGAAAGTGGCCGTCTTGCGCCACCCCATGCCCTATGGCCATTTGAGCAAGCAGGCGGTGCAGCGTTTCGAATCCATGGATGATCTCGACAGGGCCGACTGCACAATAGAAGAACGGGAGGAATACGAACCTCACTTAAGTGAAGGCATTCTGGTTTATGCCGGTGTCGATTACGCCCGTATTGTCGCGCAGGCGGAAAAGGAGGTGGATCTTATTCTTTGGGATGGCGGCAACAATGACTTTCCTTTTATCGAACCAGACCTTCACATCGCGTTGGTCGACCCTCTGCGACCTGGCCATGAGACCTCCTACCATCCCGGCGAAACAGTGTTGCGTATGGCGGATATCGTGTTGGTGCCCAAAGTCAATGTCGCCGCTGAAATCGATGTGCAACAAGTCATCCACGCTGCCAAAGCTGTTAACCCTCAAGCCTTGATTATCAAAGGTGAATCGACAGTTTATCTGGATGATGAAAACGCAGTGCGAAACCAGCGCGCATTAGTTATTGAAGATGGCCCCACCACCACCCACGGGGGTATGGCCTATGGCGCCGGGTATATTGCCGCCGTGCGGGCCGGTGCAAAAGAAATTGTCGATCCACGCGAGGGGGCGGTTGCGGAGATTCGTGCGGTTTTTGAACAGTATCCCCATTTGCAAAATATATTGCCTGCGGTCGGGTATTTCCCTGAGCAACTTGAGGCCCTCAGGCAATCCATCAATGCCATTGATGCCGATGTGGTGGTCTCGGCCACGCCCTGTGATCTGGAACATCTAATCACAGTTAATAAACCCATTGTCCGAGTCGGCTACGAATATACCGATGGCCCTGCCCCCAATCTGGAGAGCGCTTTGGATGATTTTCTCAGCCAGGCCAAACTGCCAGCGATAGCGCGATAACTGATCATGCGCATTGTTATCGCCCTCGGTGGCAACGCCTTGCTACAAAAAGACCAGCCTCCCGAGGCGGAGTTGCAGCAACAGAATATTAGCGCTGCGGCCAGGGCCATCGCCGAAATTGCCAATGGCCATGAGCTGGCTATCACCCATGGCAATGGCCCACAGGTTGGTCTGCTGGCTTTGCAGGCCGAGAGTTATTCAGGCGCAAAGCCCTATCCACTGGACATCCTTGATGCCGAATCAGAAGGTATGTTGGGCTATCAAGTTCAACAGGCACTGATGAACGCGCTACCAGAACGTCAGATTGTCGCACTGCTGACTCAGGTGCTGGTTGACGAAAAAGATAGCGCATTTAAAAATCCCACTAAACCCGTCGGAGCTTTTTACCCACCCAGTGAAAGGCAGGAATTAAGCGAGCAGCACGACTGGGAACTGGCTGAATTTGAAAAAGGCCTGCGAAGACTTGTCCCCTCACCCGAGCCAAAAGAGATACTCGAATTACCGGCTATTAAATTATTAGTTGATCACGGCATGACGGTGGTGTGTAGCGGCGGCGGAGGAATCCCGGTAGTGCACGATTCCTCCGGCAAGTTTCGCGGTGTCGCCGCAGTGATAGACAAAGATTTCACCAGCGCTTTATTGGCGACGGCACTGGAGGCAGATGTATTACTATTGTTGACGGATGTCGATGCGGTTTATCAGGACTGGGGTAAGGACAATGCCAGGCCCCTAAAACAGGCGACCGTGGGCGAGCTGCGTTCCATCACTTTCGAAACCGGTACCATGGCACCAAAGATCGAAGCGGCTTGTCGTTTTGTAGAGGCCACGGGTAACTTTGCCTATATTGGTCACTTAAACCAGATAGCTAATATTCTCGCTAAGCAAAGCGGCACGAAAATAATGCCGGGCTAGTTGTTTAAGCGGGGGATTAAAGAGTAGGCTTTAAAGATGTCCCAGAGGACTAATATAGAATCCAGCGATTAAATTCAGCTATTGATGCCAGACAAGCTCAACCCACACCAACAAAAGAAGCCCGTCACCATGCACACAACAAACAAGCCCTTTGATTCAAGATGCTAGCGCAGATGATTCAGAATAAACCCTACTCCAAAAACCTCCCTGCTGGTTTATTAAGCTCGTAATGGCGGCACCAGAAACTAACAAGCCCAATAACGACGAGCTATACAAGCGTGCTACTCGCCTGACCTTGTTGTTCCTTATCATTTACGCGACCACCCAATATTTCACCGCCTTTCAACCCTCACCTCTAAGCTACAGCGCGTTTAAAGAGCAAGTTGCCGCGGGAGCGGTAAAAAAAGTCAGTATTAAGAATGAAACCATTACCGGAGAATTTGCTTCCCCGGCCTCAGGAACCGGCAATCAACCCGCCACGTTCAAAGTTATACTGCCACCCATCGATGACCCAGGGCTGATACCTTTATTAGAAGAACAAGGTGTTGAAATAGCAGCCGAACCCACAGAAATGTCGGTCGTCATGAGAGTCATAGTCGGTGTCGTGCCGTGGCTATTGCTGCTGGCTTTCTTTGTCTACAGCAGCCAGCTTATGCAAAAACGAATGGGCGGCGGTAGCGGTGGAATTCTCGGCTTTTCTCGATCCAAAGCCCGACGTCATGAGCAGGAAACCATCCATATCGGTTTTGATGATGTGGCGGGTCTGGATCAGGCCAAACAGGACTTACGAGAAATTGTCGATTTTTTAAAAACCCCGGAAAAGTATCTTCGCATAGGCGCGAAAATGCCCAGGGGTTTATTGCTGATGGGCCCGCCAGGCACAGGCAAAACATTATTTGCCAAGGCCACCGCCGGTGAAGCCGGAGTACCCTTTTTTAGCATCAGCGGTTCCGAATTTATTGAAATGTTTGTCGGCGTTGGTGCATCACGAGTCAGAGATATGTTTGAACAGGCCCGCAAGGCCGCTCCGTCTATTATTTTTATCGACGAAATTGATTCCGTGGGCAGAGTACGCGGCACCGGTCTTGGCGGAGGCAATGACGAGAGAGAACAAACCCTCAATCAAATTCTCGCCGAAATGGACGGCTTTGAACCGGAAGAAGCGGTACTCATCCTCGCTGCGACCAATCGGCCTGACGTATTAGATCCCGCCTTGTTACGTCCCGGCCGCTTCGACAGAAAGCTGGTACTTGAATTACCAGAAATGGCCGCCCGGGAAAAGATACTTCAGGTTCACACCCGCAAAGTACCCCTGGCCGATAAAGACTGCTTACGAGACATAGCCAGTCGTACCGTCGGCATGTCCGGCGCAGACCTCGAAAACCTGGTCAACGAAGCCGCGCTAAAAGCCGCACGCGATGATCGCACCGAGGTCAGCGTTCAGGATTTTGAATACGCCCGCGATAGAGTCGTGCTAGGTTCCGAACGAGAAGAAGTCCTGGGCGAAGAAGAAAAAAAACGCATCGCCTTCCACGAAGCCGGTCATGCCATCACCGCCTACCGCATGAAGCACAGCGATCGGCTACGGAAAGTGTCGATTATTCCTCGCGGTAGAGCCCTCGGTATCACCGAACAAATGCCGGAAGAAGATCGCCACAATTTCACCCAGGAATATCTAGAAGAAAAAATCTCAATCTTTCTGGGAGGACGACTGGCCGAGCAACTAATTTATGGCGACGTCAGCACCGGAGCAGCGGATGATCTTAAACAGGCCACATTGATTGCTCGCAAAATGGTCGCTCACTGGGGCATGAATGAAGAGCTTGGCCCGGTCAGCTTTCCCCAGTCCGAGGAGCATCCCTTTCTCGGCCGAGATATTGCCGAGCAAAGAAATTTTAGCGAAGACACCCTTAAAATGATTGATAGAGAAGTCGTCGCACTGATTCGAAAATGCGAGCAGGCAACAGAGGCCTTGCTAGAGAAAAACCGTACTGACTTAAACCGCCTGGCAACAGCCCTGTTGGAGCACGAAACACTGGAAGAAAGTGACATTATTAAGCTACTGGATTAAATTCGAGTTGTCCGCAAGACATCCAGCGCAAGAAGTCCATGGACAGGTGTAGATTGCTTACCTCTCACCACAATAAACTTACAAATCCAACTTAAGCAAATTATTTTGCTTAGCGCTTTTCCCAGGATAAGCACAGCAAATTAACGCTTGTCCCGCAGCGGTTTCAGCCAGGGGCGGATCCACATAAGCAACATCACCTTCGATAATTTTTGTTGCGCAGGTTCCACACACACCGGAGCGACAGCTATACGGGGGCGTTAAACCTTGTTTCTCGGCAAGGTCCAGCAACGTACCTTTCGACGGCTCCCAATCCACTTCTATACCGGATTTTTCAAAACGGACGCTTACCGGCGTTTGATTTTTTGGCTCACCAATAAGTCCTTTGTTTTCTCCCGGCTGGCTTTTTAGTAGCGACGCGCCGGGGCCAAAGAACTCATAGTGAATTCGATCATCCTGGATATTGATCTGTTTAAGGCCTTTATAAATAGACTCCATAAACGCCGGTGGGCCACAAAAGTAAAAGTCACAATCCCAGCCATTGCCATGCTCATGCCCATAACTGTTGATAGGCAAGAGCGATTTGAGTAAGTCAATACTCACCCGCCCCTGACTGTCGTAGTCGCTTCCTTGAATGTCCGTTGCCAACGGTGCGCTGTAGGCATAATGGCTTTGCGCGCTGGGCCAGTCTGACGTTATGTTCTTAACATGGTTGCTGAAGGCATGGGTTTTACTGTTAGTCGCGCCATGGATAAACCAGATGTTACGATCACCACCACAACTTGCGTTTTTCTTAGCCAGCGCTTCTAACATACTTATTATGGGCGTTATGCCAACACCCTGTCTCTTATACACATCTGACGCTGCCGACGACTAG
>JAHRWI010000260.1 GCA_019090225.1 Porticoccaceae bacterium | reverse complement strand
TTTTGCCTGGAGGCACAATATGAAAAATTCAAAAGACTCAAATAGAACAATTGATCGCCGTAAGTTTATTTTCCGCACAACGCAGGCGGTAGCTGGTGCAGCTATCGCAACCGGGGCAGCGTCGGCCAGCGCGTCTAGTTCGTCTTTTATTATGGACAGTGAGACAAAAAGTCTTTGCGGCACCTGCCAGTACTGGGGCGGTCAACGCCGAATATCAGAAGACGGGAAGTCCATAGCCATTGATAGTCTCGGCTGGTGCAACAACCGTAAAAGTCCAAACTTTCGTAAGACAACAGGTCCTCAAACAGGTCCAATGAAAGTGTGGGAGAAGTGGACGGCCTTAAGTCAGAGTTAAATCATTAAAGACTGACACCACTCGACCCGGCCGTTACGACTAGGCCGGGGTTTATATGGAGCTTAATATTGGGCTTTATTAGAAAGTGCTCGGGAACGTTTTTCGATGACTTAGCCGGAGTAAATGCCTTGCAGGCATAGGTGCCGCCCCGAGGTGCGGCTGCCTTATATTCACCGACTACTGTCTTATGCTTATTTGATGTAAATATCTCCACCTTAACCCCACACCCCCATTAACAAGCTGCCCGCAGACCAAGTAGACTACACGCCCAAAAAATTCTACCAACTGCCCTTTTACCTTGCGCCTTATCGACTGAAGGAACGGGGTTTCGGTAGTCAGAAAAGTGGGTAGCTATGCTATATTCCCTCGTTTTACAGGACGCTCGCTGATGGATTGGCAGGCATATTTTGCCATAGCACTAACGCTCACCACCCTTGCGACCTTGATGTTTTCCCGCATCAGCCCACATATCGTCATGGCGGGCGCAATGGCGTTGTTGAGCGCCAGTGGCGTGCTCACCGCATCCGAAGCCCTGGCCGGATTTAGTAATCCCGGGCTGGCCACTGTCGCTGCCATGTTTATCGTTGCGACAGGCATACATGCCACTGGCGGCGTCGATTTACTGGTCAATCATCTGCTCGGCCAGCCAAAAACTATAAGAGAGGCACAGCTAAGGCTATGTGCGCCGGTGATGCTACTCAGCGGCTTTCTCAACAACACACCTGTAGTCGCCACCTTGATCCCGGCCATCAGCGCCTGGGGTAGGAAGCTGGGCATATCTTCATCTAAACTGATGATCCCACTCAGCTACGCTGCGATTCTGGGTGGCACCTTAACGCTGGTCGGTACAAGCACCAACCTGGTGGTCAATAGCCAATATCAGCAACTCACCGGGCAGCCTGGGTTCCCCCTGTTTGCCATCGGCATGATCGGCCTGCCTGCCTGTCTGGTAGGGCTGACCTTTATGCTTGTGTTTTTCCCAAAATACTTACCCGACCGCAGGGATGAGAGCTTGTTTGGCGATGTTCGAGAATTCACTCTGGAAGTGGCGGTCGCCCACGATGGCCCCCTGGTAGGCAAAACAGTCGAAGAGGCTGGCTTAAGACAACTGGTAAAAATATACCTGGTCGAAATTATTCGGGAAGACAGTGTCATTACCGCCGTACCTTCCGAAGAACACTTGTGTGGCGGTGACCGTTTGGTGTTCGCAGGCAACACCGAAGCGATATCTGATCTACTGCGAATCAAGGGTATCGTCCCCGCCACTGAAGCCGAACGACCCGCGCTCAGCCAGGCCCGAGAAGAACGTCGTCTGGTCGAAGCAGCACTTTCTCCCCACTCAGACTGCGTCGGACAAACCATCCGTGACTCACGTTTTCGCGACCGCTACGGCGCGGTTATCCTGGCCGTAGCCCGTAGCGGCGAGCGGGTGTCAGGCAACCAGGGCACTATTCGTCTTCGGGCCGGGGACACACTACTGCTTGAGGCCCGCCCAGCCTTTGTCACCCGCCAACGCTACAACAAAGACTTTTTAATCATCAATGATCTGGAACAGGAGCAGCCGCGACATCACCGGGCCTACCTCGCCTGGGCTATTCTGCTGGTCGTGGTGGTCACTGCCACAACAGAAATCACCACCATACTCAATGCGGCCTTGCTCGGTGCTGGCATTATGCTCGCGACAGGCTGCTGCTCGCTAAACCAGGCCCACAAAAGCCTCGATGTGAATGTACTGGTTACCATCGGCGCATCCTTCGCCCTGGGCGCGGCGCTGGCTAAAACGGGGGTTGCAGCCAATATCGCCGATTTAGTTATTTTGCTGAGCACTGGCAAAGCCTGGCTGGCGCTGATACTGGCCTACTTTACGGTTTCAGTATTAACCGAACTGATCAATAACAACGCCGCTGCCATTTTGATGTTACCCATCGTTCTAGAGATCAGTAGCAAGGCGGGATTGCCCGCCGAACCATTTGTTTTTGCGGTGATGATGGCCGCCTCAGCCAGCTTCGCTACGCCCATAGGCTACCAGACCAATCTTATGGTTTATGGTCCCGGTGGTTACCGCTTTAGCGACTTCGTCAAAGTCGGCGCGCCATTAAATATGCTGATTGGTATCGTTTCGATCACTATCATTTTATGTATCTGGCCCCTGGGCTAGCTGGCTTTTCGATTTAAACATTCCGTTAAATCGACTTAACGACTTTCGTATGAGCCATTTTTCGCTACAATCCACACCTCGTTGTCAGTAGCAAATACCACTATGGCCCAATACGTTTACACCATGAACCGCGTCGGCAAAATCGTCCCGCCGAAGCGCGAAATTCTCAAAGATATTTCCCTGTCCTTTTTCCCCGGCGCGAAAATCGGCGTACTCGGCCTTAACGGTTCCGGCAAGTCGACCTTATTAAAAATTATGGCGGGTCTGGACACAGACATCGTCGGTGAAGCGCGACCCATGCCTGGCATCAAAGTCGGCTACCTGCCCCAGGAACCCCAGCTCGACCCAGAAAAAGATGTGAGGGGTAATGTCGAAGATGGTGTTCGAGAAGCGATTGACGCGCTCAAAGATCTCGATGCCGTCTTTGCCGCTTATGGCGAAGCCGATGCTGACTTCGATGCGCTGGCCAAACGCCAGGGCCAACTCGAAGATATTATTCAAACCTGGGATGCCCACAATCTCGATCATAAACTCGACGTCGCGGCCGATGCCCTGCGCCTGCCGCCCTGGGATGCCAGCATCGAAAACCTGTCCGGTGGCGAACGACGGCGCGTAGCTTTATGTCGGCTCTTGCTGTCCCGTCCCGACATGATCCTGCTGGATGAACCCACTAACCATCTTGACGCAGAATCGGTTTACTGGCTTGAGCAATTCCTCCATGACTTTGACGGTACCGTCGTCGCGGTGACCCATGATCGCTACTTCCTCGATAACGTCGCTGGTTGGATTCTGGAATTAGACAGAGGCCATGGCATTCCTTACGAAGGCAATTACACCACCTGGCTGGAAACCAAAGAAGAACGCCTGGAGCGAGAACAAAAAACAGAACTTGCCCACCAGAAAGCTATAAAAGAAGAACTGGAGTGGGTGCGTAAAAACCCCAAAGCCCGGCAAGCCAAAAACAAAGCTCGCTTACAGCGCTTTGATGAAATGAGCAGCAAGGAATTTCAAACCCGTAACGAGACCAATGAAATTTATATTCCACCAGGACCGCGCCTTGGCGACAAAGTCATAGAGCTTGATCATGTCAGCAAAGGTTTTGGCGACCACCTCTTGATCGATGACTTATCGCTAAGCATCCCAAAAGGTGCCATTGTCGGGATCGTCGGCGGCAACGGTGCGGGTAAGTCGACACTGTTCCGAATGATTGCCGGTACGGAACAGCCTGACAGCGGCACCGTCACACTGGGAGAAACCGTCAAGCTGGCCTTTGTCGAGCAGAGCCGTGAGAATCTTAAAGATGACCAAACCGTGTGGGAGGCCATTTCTGAAGGTCACGACCTGCTCAACATTGGCGATTATGAAGTTAATTCCCGCTCCTACGTGGGTCGTTTTAACTTCAAAGGATCGGACCAGCAAAAGCGCGTCGGTGATTTATCCGGTGGTGAGCGCGGCCGACTGCATCTGGCAAACACCTTAAAACAAGGTGCCAATCTATTATTGCTTGATGAGCCGTCTAACGATCTCGATGTGGAAACCCTCCGCGCCCTGGAAGACGCCATCCTGGCCTTCCCCGGTTGCGTATTGGTCATCTCCCACGACCGCTGGTTTCTAGATAGAGTTGCCACTCATATTTTAGCCTTTGAAGGCAACAGCGAGACCACCTTTATGGAAGGTAACTTCAGCGATTATCACGATGATTTTATTGCTCGGCAGGGGCAAAATGCTCAGCCACACCGAATGAAATATAAACCGCTGAAACACTAAACTGATAACGTAAATAAACTCTGGAATAGCCCCGAATAGCCACAAGCGATACTGCCTTATAAAAGGTCCGAGCTTTCCCCTCTGGATCCTCTTCCTGCAGGGAAAACCCGCCCCCTTGCAGAGAAAACCCGGCTTGTCCCCAGGCACTAAACCTCCTATCCTCGATAACCGAAGTTAATAAAGGAGTATTTCTTTGACGATCACGATGTTTATTCTGCTTGGTCTCGCAGTGTTAATTGCCGGTTATCTGGTAATGCTTTACAACAATCTGGTGGCCATTAAGCACCGGGTTGCCAAAGCCTGGGCGAATATCGATGTACTGCTAAAACAACGCCACGATGAACTGCCCAAACTCGTCGAAACTTGCAAACAATATATGTCCTTCGAACAGGACACACTGGAAAAAGTCATCAGCGCACGTAACTCTGTAGCCAGCGCCAGTGACAATCAGGACATCAATGCCCTGGGCGCGGCTGAAACACAATTGCGAAGTGGTCTCGGCAAGCTCTTCGCTCTCGCTGAAAGCTATCCCGACTTAAAAGCCAATGAATCCTTTCAACATTTGCAGGCCCGCATCACGGATCTGGAAAACGGCATTGCTGACCGACGCGAGCTGTACAATGACGCCGTCAATATTAATAACACCCGTATTGAGCAATTCCCGGATGTCATTATTGCTAATCGGTTCAATTTCAAGGCCCACGAGCTGCTGGAGTTTTCTGAGACTGAAATTAGTGATGTCGATGTAAAAGCCCTGTTTGGCTCGTAAGGTCTAAATCCATCTGTCCACAGTCGATTACCCCACCCCTCATTCACTCTCACCTTATTGATTGCTAAGTGGATAGTTTTTTCTGTCGCGAATGTATTGCCGCCGAGCCTCTTATCAAATACTTGTTTTGGGGAGCGGTGCTCCTGCTGGCGACCCTCTATTGCCTTTACCTGACTTTTCGGAGCTTTAAAAAAGCCCGTTTAATAGAGGATATGCCTACCTCCCTGGTTCGCTCTGCAAGTCAGGGTTTCACAGAATTAATCGGTGTGGCGAAAGTTCACAAGGACTTATTAGTAGGGCCGCTGACTAGTAGCCCTTGCTTGTGGTGGAAGTATTCCATTGAAAAGTATCAACGCTCAGGAAAATCTAGCTCCTGGGTGACCATTGAATCTGGCGTCAGTGACAAACCCTTTTATATCGATGACAACTCCGGTCTGTGTCTGGTTATGCCCGAGGGTGCGGATCTCACAAGCCAACATAAGCGCCGGTGGCGGGGTCGGCACCGACGACCTTTATCCGCCCCCCAGGACAAACTTTCCGGCACAAGTAAAACCACAAGCCGTAATTTATTAAACATTTTATCTACCGACATGAGCTTTGGTGGGCGCTATCGCTATACTGAGCATCTAATCAAAGATTCAGACCCATTGTACGTGCTCGGTCATTTTGAATCCGATGCCAGCGGGCAACGGACCCTGTCTGTGGAAAAAATAGCCGGCAATATTTTGCGCTCATGGAAACAGGATTTTTCCAAACTACTGGATCAATACGATCAAAACGGAGATAGCAAATTAGACATCGCGGAATGGCAAGTCGTCGAAACAGCTGCCAAACAAGCCGCACTTAAACAGCAGAACACAAACGCCGCACGAGCACCCGAACACGAGATTGGCAAACCAGCGGAAACCGGTTTGCCGTTTTTGATTGGCAGTGAGGAACAAACTTCCCTAAGTAGACGCTACCGTCTAAAAGCCTTCGCTTTCGGTATTGGTTTTCTCGCTATCGGATCTGCCACCACCTGGTATTTGAGCGCTCGAGGCTTTTAATACCGCAGTTAGTACCAGAGTTAGCACCAGGGTCTTTTATCTAGAAGGCTGATTTAGACACAACCTGTTTAAGAGCACGCACTTAAACATAAATTCAATCCTGAGCTAGAGTTACAGATATTCAACGCCGAACAGGCCGAATCCATACCTCGATCTCGTCAGCATTTTCCGCCGCCGCTAACCAGGCTTTACCAGCGCTTTGCTTATCCGCAAAATCGCCAAAGGTCAAAATATACCATGACTGGTCAGCCTTCTTCAGAACCTGCCTTTCGATAGTCAAATGGGCAAAGTGATTAGCCCGTATAAACTGCTCGGCTGCCTTCTCACTATTAAACGCACCTAATTGCACGGTGACGGCCTTCTTCGTTTGTACCTCAGCGCTTACGCTTACCGAGTTTTGGATAACGGTATTGCCGGGATTAGCTTTCACAAATGGCTCACTGCTCGCAACAACCGAGGCAGCGGTCATATTTTCATTATCGACCAGAATATCGCTTTGCTTTGTTTCGGTGGCGGGGTCGGTATCGGTATCGGTATCGGTATCGGTATCGGTATCGGTATCGGTATCGAGGCCATCCTCACCCTTATCCTCCGTAAAGGCGACCTCAGGTACCGGTGCCGGGCCATCCCGATAAGCCCTTGGCTCGGGAGGGACAGTTTCACCTGATTTATCCACGCTGAGTCCTGGCAATTGCTCTCTCCAGGATCTGGGTCGATGCTCACCAATGAGGATAATTTCGCGAGGTTTCCGGCTCACTGGACTCTTAATGCTAATTTGTTTTTTTTCGGCCTCGGCATCCACATCACCGACCTTGGTAGCAGGACGCCCATTGACCAACTGCCTTTGCTCACACCGAGGTTCACGTGAACCCTTCACCTCTTCACAGTGCCAGGCAACGTTGTTGGCCTGAGGGGCTACGGGGGTTTGACCACAACCACCCAGCATTATCAGCGCGATAATTAATCCCGATCTTAATCGACCATCCATTAATCGGAAACTTGTTGACGCCCTCATAGCTCAGTAGCTCTGATGAGCCTGGCTAGTCACGACTCAAGGCGCTAGATACCCAAACTAGACATCATATTGGTGACACGATCCAACAAGCTTGCCAGTTTCGGGTGCTCAGCTTCCAGGCGCGTTACCTGCTGCTTGATCTGATCAGACAGGTTTTTCCTGACGTGCTTGTGGCCTTCGTCCATAGTCGATTCATTTTCAGTCACGTGACCGATCACATCGCTCATTAAGCGGCCCACCAGCTCCCTGTCCTCAGGGCTCAAATTCTGAACGGCAAGTAACTCTGCACGAGCTTGCTCAATATGTTTTAACAATGTTTCGTTTTCCATTTGGCTATTCCTCCACATACCACTCAATGAGA
>JAHRWI010000259.1 GCA_019090225.1 Porticoccaceae bacterium | reverse complement strand
TGGGGTTAATCATTTTCTCGGCAAGCCTTATCGGGAAGAGGCCCTTTTAGGGCTGATCACTGAGATGTTAGGGGTTTAAGCAGGCAAATGGAGCTTAATATCTCGGGTCAGAAATTGCCCCTACGTTTCGGCGTAATGAACGCAGATTCTGCGCAAAGACACGTGATAAGAACAGTAATCGGTGAGTGCGGAGATGAGTTTGGCGCCACTTTTGACGTGGATGATGTGGAGCCAGGGTTTGGCGGCGGGGTAGATATTTACTTAAACCTTGATCCCTTGCTCAGTGACAAACAAGCTAACCAGCCGCCATCTGTTTACTCGGTAGACGTCGGAGCGCTACCCCCAGGGGGTAGCGCTGAGTTCGTTGCGTGGAAGCGAGGGTTTACTGCGCGGGTTAAAGTGATCGTTCAGGCTTATCAAGCCGGAATAAATAAGATCCCGGCCTCAGAGGTCTGGTTGCTGGCGGCCTCCACAGGGGGTTTGCAGGCCGTCGCTCAGTTTCTCTCTCAAGCAAGGCAAAGGCCGGGGTTTGGTTTTGTTTACGCCCAACATATTGAAGTCGAACATCAGGAGCAGTTAGTAAAATTGGTCAGAAGACACAGCCCTTGGGGTGCCCAGATAGGAGGTGTCGGTGACTATTTAGCGGAAGGCTATGTAACGATTATTTCACCTGGAGAAAGGGTTTCCGTCGGTGCCGGTGGACGCATTATCAGTAGCGATCAAAACTGGAGTGGACGATACCGGCCTAGCATTGATGACCTTAGCGGTGAATTGGCAGCCAATTATCGGCAATGTTCTGGAATGATTGTGTTTACCGGTATGGGCGATGACGGAGTGATGGGTAGCAAAACAATTAAGGCTGGCGGGGGTAGTGTCTGGGTGCAGGCCCCAGGCACCTGCGCGGCACCTGCGCTACCTGAGGCCGTTCGGGTTAGTGGTAGTTACGATTACTGCGCTGACATAGAAAGGTTGAGTAACAAATTTAACGAATGTATAGATAAACCACCTTTAGAGGCTCTAGCCCAGTGAATAACATTACTGACGAATTACTCCTGGATGGACCGGAAGAAATAAGTGCATTGTTTTTGCACCTGGCTTCGGACTCTTTGCTGGTGCCGATGGCGGCTGTTGCCGAAGTAACTAACGAAGATATGGAAATCATACCCCTGGACGAACCGGATGATCGCTTCTATGGATCGATTAGCTGGCGAGGTCTACAGTTACTGTTACTGTCCTTCGAGGCTCTGTCTGGGGGTAGGCGAGAGGCGTTGTCTACAGAATCGCAGGTGGTTATTTTGAACGCTATTGGACCTGGTAAGACGCGGGGGTTTTATGGTCTGGTTGTCCAGGGCTACCCTCAACGGGTCAATATCGTTGATACTGAGGAGGCGCAACCCATTGCCAGGCAGAGCAGAGTGCCGGGTGCCCTATACGAAGTGGTAGTCGTGGGCCAGTTAGCGTTGATACCCGATTTTGACTTTCTAGAGACACTGTGTGCAGAAGTGCGGCTCCCATCGCTAGCGTCCGCCTCTACTTGAGGGTATTTAGTCGGGTGCTAGCCAATGGGTGCCCGGCATATAGTCTAAGCTCGCTTAGCTACCACCTGCCGGTAAGCTATTATAGTAGGCTGCCAGGTTATCGATATCGGCATCGGTAAGGCCTATTGCGACACTGTTCATGACCGAATCTTTGCGAACCCCATCCCGAAAAGCTTTAATCTGCTTGGCTAAATAAACTGTTTTCTGGCCAGCAAGGTTAGGCCACATATCCATCGTGCTAACGCCTGCCGCGCCGTGACAGCTAGAGCATATTGCGGCACTGGCTTTACCGGCTTCTATATCGCCGGCTAATGCTGATGATGCAAAACTTGCCGCCAGCAGAGCCGATGAAGCCAGCATTTTCATGGTTCTTGAAGTGCCTGTTCCGGTTTTGGTTGTGGTCATAAAAAGGTCTCCAGTGGATAAGCAAGATGAAGTGGTTCAGCAAAATCACGGTAACAAGTCGCCGATTGCGATGGCCCTGAGAGGCTTTGTCGGGCGCAAAGTTTGATATAAAACCACGAGCCACGCAGTGTATACGGTTTATGGGTTTCAGCGCATGAGATATATCAATTTGCTCTGTGGAGGTGGAACCGTTAAGGCTTTTTTTGTGTAGTTTCCCAAGGTCTATCGGCGTCGATTGGTATGTTAGAATTTGCCGCTGCTGCCCGCAGAGGGCCACTCTCGCTACTAATTTTCATACAAGCAATAAACTAACACCCATTAGTTTTGGAGGACAGACAATGCTCGGTGACATGATGGGCGATTCGCTAACCATAACCTCGATTATGAATTTCGCCAAGCAGGTATTTTCTAGTGCTGAAATTGTCTCTGTAACGGCCGATAATCCCCGCCATCGGAGCACCTTTGGTGAGACGTTTGAACGGACCGGGCAGCTTGCCAATGCGTTGGCTAAGTTGGGTTGCGCGAAAGGTGATCGCATCGCGACCCTGGCCTGGAATGACTATCGGCATTTCGAGTTGTACTACGCCATAAGTTGTTCCGGATATGTCTGCCACACGATTAACCCACGGCTGTTCCCAGAGCAAATTATTTACATTGCCGATCACGCGGAGGATCAGTGGGTATTTGTCGACCCTGCCTTTGTACCTCTGTTAGAACAAGTGCAGGCGCAACTAACTAGCGTGCGCGGTTATATTGTTTTGACTGATCAAAGCAATATGCCGGAAACATCACTGACGAATGCAATGTGCTACGAAACGTTTATTACTGATGAGCCAAGGCATTTTGATTGGCCCGTGCTGGACGAAAACAGTGCGTCGAGTCTTTGTTATACCTCCGGAACCACAGGTAATCCGAAAGGGGTTCTATACAGCCATCGCAGCACCGTCCTGCATTGTATGGGCACCAACGCGGGAGATGTGTTGGGTTTGTCCTCCGCAGAAGTGGTGATGCCCGTAGTACCGATGTTCCATGTTAACGCCTGGGGCACTATTTACGGCGCTGCGGTCAGCGGTAGCAAGCTGGTTTTCCCCGGTCCAAAGATGGGCGATGGTAAAACCCTGGCGGCGCTTATCAACGAAGAGCAAGTTAGTTTAGCGCTGGGGGTGCCAACGGTTTGGTTGGCTCTGGTGAATTACCTTGAAGAAACCGGCACCACGGTAAAGTCCTTTAAGAAGGCCGTGGTCGGTGGTGCGGCCTGCCCACTGTCCTTAATGAAAGCGATGGATAAACACGAAGTGTCAATTCATGTTGGCTGGGGCATGACAGAAATGAGTCCTCTCGGCACTTACAACACCTTATTGCCGTGGATGCATGACCTGCCCGAAGACGAAAAGGATAAATACCGGCTCAAAGCCGGGCGTTTGATCTACGGCGTGGATATGAGAATTGTTGACGAAGCAGGTGTGGCCTTACCCTGGGACGGCGAAGCTTCGGGGCGTTTGCAGGTGCGAGGGCCGTGGGTGTGTAAAGCGTATTACAAAATGGAAGAGTCTGATGCTCATCTGCCCGACGGTTGGTTTGATACCGGTGATGTGGCGACCATTGACCCCTACGGTTATATGGCCATTACTGATCGCACCAAAGATGTCATCAAATCCGGCGGCGAGTGGATCAGCTCCATTGATGTTGAAAACGCAGCCATGGGTCATCCCGATATTGTCGAAGCTGCTGTGATTGGTGTGCCCCATCCGAAATGGACAGAGCGTCCCTTATTGATTGTTGTTAAGAGGCCAGATGCCAACCCCAAAAAAGAAGAGTTATTAAAGTTTCTCGACGGCAAAATTGCCAAGTGGTGGATTCCAGAAGACTGTGTGTTTGTTGAGGAATTACCCCATACTGCTACCGGCAAAGTGAGTAAAAAAGATCTACGCGATCAATTTCG
>JAHRWI010000258.1 GCA_019090225.1 Porticoccaceae bacterium | reverse complement strand
GCCCTGCAATTGCGCTTAGAGCTAAAAGTGCTGGCCGATGTTGGTTTGTTAGGTTTACCCAATGCCGGTAAATCGACACTGATTCGCTCGGTATCTGCGGCTCGACCTAAAGTTGCTGATTATCCTTTTACTACTTTGATTCCGAATTTGGGTGTTGTGCAGGTAGGCCCATTCAGAAGTTTTGTGATGGCTGATGTGCCCGGTTTGATTGAAGGTGCCTCCAGTGGCGCAGGCCTGGGTATTCGTTTTCTCAAGCATTTGACGCGCACCCGCCTGTTATTGCACATGGTCGATATGTTGCCGGTTGATGGTTCAGAGCCGCTGGAAAACGCACGGGCTATCCATCGCGAACTAAACACGTTTAGCCCCACACTGGCGGGACGTGATCGCTGGTTGGTGCTAAATAAAGTTGACCTGCTGCCTGATGATGAAGTCGATAAACGTTGCTCAGCCCTGGTTGAAAGTCTCGAATGGACAGGCCCGGTTTATCGAATTTCTGCGCTAGCCAACACTGGCACCGAGCAGCTATGCGAGGTCATTTACGCCCATATTAGCCAGCATCAGGAGGCTATGGCCAACGATCCTGAGGCTCTGGACAGAGAGCAGGCTATGCAGAATCAAATGCAGGCCGAAGTTCGCCAGCAAATAGAAGCCCTGCGCGATGCGAGACAAGCGGTGAAGCTGGAGAGTGAGTTAGAAGGTGATGATGAGGACGACGATGATATGGATGTTGAAGTCGTTTACGAGCCTTAAGCGCGGCTCGTAATCGCGATCCTCAGGCGGAGCAAGTCAGATTGATAGCTGTATTCGAGAGGAAGTATGAATACCGAACTTAGCCCCAGGCAAAAAATTAGCAGCGCTCGACGCTGGGTGGTGAAAATTGGCAGTGCCCTGCTGACCAATAATGGCCGTGGTCTCGATCGTGCCGCCATCGCTGGCTGGGTTAGTCAGGTCGTTGAGCTTCAGACTAAGGGCATTGAAGTGGTGTTGGTGTCATCTGGTGCAGTGGCCGAAGGCATGAGTCGTCTCGGCTGGCAGCAGCGACCCGGCACAGTGCATGAGTTACAGGCCGCAGCGGCGATTGGTCAAATGGGTCTGATCCAGGCCTATGAGACGCAATTTCAGCAATATGGCAAACACACCGCGCAAATCCTGGTTGATCATGATGATCTGGCCAGCCGCCAGCGCTATCTCAACGCCCGCAGCACCCTCAATACTTTGCTGGCCTTGGACGCGGTACCGATTGTTAATGAAAACGATACCGTTGCCACAGATGAAATTCGCTTCGGCGATAACGATAGGCTGGCAGCGATGGTCACCAACCTTCTTGATGCTGAGTTGCTGGTGATACTAACGGACCAGGCGGGTTTGTTTGAGCAGGATCCTCGCAAGCATCCGGATTCTCCTCTAATACGCCTGGCCGATGCTGAGGATCGCAGTCTCGATGACATAGCCGGCGGTAGTAGCGGTGGCCTGGGGCGTGGCGGCATGATTACTAAACTGGAAGCAGCGCGACTGGCGGCCCGTTCTGGCGCGAACACCCTGATTGCAGGGGGCAGTATCGATAATATTCTACTCAAGCTACAGGCGGGTGAGGATGAAGGCACCTTGCTGGTCTCTAAGCGGGAACCTCTCGATGCGAGGAAGCAATGGCTTGCCGGCCACCTACAGATGCGTGGTCAATTGGTGTTGGATGACGGTGCCGTTAGAGTGGTGCGGGAACAAGGCAAAAGTTTACTGCCGGTCGGCGTCAAGACGGTGAGTGGTAGTTTTACGCGGGGAGAGATGGTCAGCTGTGTTGATGGTAATCAGCAGGAAGTGGCTCGTGGCCTGATTAACTACAGTGCTGTCGAGAGCGCTAAAATCATTGGTAAAGCCAGTGCCGAGATCGGCGAAATACTAGGCTACTGCAATGATGAAGAATTGATTCATCGGGATAATATGGTTGTGCTTTAGGCGGTGTAAGTGTCTGCAGCAGGGCGGTGTAAGCCAGAAGTGATTATGAAATGATCCGCATTACCGAGCTAGCGGCTCAAGATGTTCAAAGGTCTCAAGACGCTCAAAGTCCAAACTTGGGACACAAAAAAGCCGACAGCGCTGTCGGCTTTTTTTCGATTTGTCTGTGGGATTAATAGACAAATTGTCTGCTAGGCAGAGGCAGCCATCAACTTGATCTGCTTGTTGAGTCGGCTTTTATGCCGTGAAGCTTTGTTCTTGTGCAGGATACCGCCTTTGTCAGCATAGCGGTCGAGCACCGAAACGGCGTCTGTATAGGCAGCTTTAGCCTGCTCTACATCGCCGGATTCAATAGCAGCATTAACCTTTTTCAGGTAGGTGCGGCCCATGGAACGCATGCTGGCGTTGTGTTGACGACGTTTTTCGTTCTGTCTGGCGCGCTTGCGTGCCTGAGGTGAGTTTGCCACCGTGATGCTCCTGTTACTGGTTTGCCACTACTTGGGCAGGAATTTTGATATGGAAATTGCGAGGCGGCGCAGTCTACAGAACATGACTATTGATATCAATACTCCCATCGCTATCGGGCGCGTTTTTTGATTGTTGTTCCAGTGCCCAGATAATGTGTTCTTTGATGAGCTCGGATGCGCTGTCTAACTTTGTCTGTAAGGCACGTACTAACTGTGTTGAATAGGGCGCGTTGCCGAGACCCACTGCGAGATTGCGTTGCCAGCGCTCATAGCCAATGCGCCGAATCGGCGAGCCTGCGGTATTGCTGAGGAATTGCTCTTCACTCCAGCCAAATAAAGTGACTAAGGCGCTGTTATCCAGCTTGTGGCGAGGCTGGAAATCCTGCTCGGTGGTGGCTGATGCGAAACGGTTCCAGGGACAAATAATCTGACAGTCATCGCAACCAAAGACGCGATTGCCCATGGCCTTGCGAAACTCGACAGGAATTGGACCTTTGTTTTCGATAGTTAGATAAGAGATACAGCGTCGAGCATCCAGCACATAGGGCTCTGGGAAGGCATCGGTAGGGCAGACCTTGTGACAGGCGCGGCATTGCCCGCATTGTTTTTCCGGCATCGGTTTATCTTCCGGCAGCGCGAGGCTGGTATAGAGTTCACCGAGGAAAAACCATGATCCCGCCTGTCGATTTAGCAGCAGGGTGTTTTTACCGATCCAGCCCAGCCCGGCTTGTTCGGCCAGGGGTTTTTCCATGACCGGGGCGCTGTCCACAAAGGGACGCTGAATAACTGCTTCGCCGCAGGCCGCCTCAATCTTGCTGGCCAGGGTAGCGAGACGTTTACGCATCAATTTATGGTAATCACGGCCCAGAGCGTAGCGCGACAGGTAAGCCTTTTCGCCATCTTTCAGACAGGCAACCATGTTGCTGTCGGCGGGTAAATAATCCATCCGCACGCAGATGACCGATACGGTACCCGGCAGCAGTTTTTCCGGATGCCAGCGTTTGTCGCCATGTTCTGCCAGCCATTGCATCGAGCCATGGTAGTCGTTATCGAGCCACCCTTGCAGGCGCTCTCCAGCCTGGCTCAGATCAGTTCGGGTAAAGCCGATTTGCTGGAATTCTAAGTCCTGACTCCACTGACGAATGTTCTCTGTAAGCTGAGTCAGTGTAGGTTTAGGCGTGTTTGAAGAGTTCATGGCTTAGGGATCAGTTTTGGAGTCAGCTTAGGATCAGGTATTTTTTGCTCGGGGTAGCGGTGGGAGTCGTCCCAGCCTGCTTTCCATACCGTATAATTCTCTCAGAATTAACGGCAAGATACTGGGTTTTATAAACAGAACCCAAATACAGAGCTAACTTACATAATAGTGGTGGATATTTCAGCGGTGGATATTTCAGATAGACTCTATACAGCCGAGGCGGTGCGCGAACTGGATCGGCGGGCCATAGAAGATCATGGCATGCCCGGTATCGCACTCATGAAGCATGCCGGTGCTGCGGCTTTTAAAGCGCTATTGGCACGTTGGCCCAGCGCGAATCGGATCACCGTGTTTTGTGGCGGCGGCAATAACGGCGGTGATGGTTACATCATCGCAGCTTTGGCCAAACAGCGAGGTTTGCTGGTTACGGTGCTACAGCTTGTTCCCGCAGATAAGTTAACAGGTGATGCCCGCCGAGCCTGGCAGTTTGCCTGCCAGGCCGATGTGTCGATGGCAGCGTTTCAGGGCACGATGGACAATACTGGTGCGATAGATGTCGATAGCGTTGATGTTGATGGTGAGGACGGCGGTGAAGTAATCGTCGATGCTTTGCTCGGCACCGGCATAAAAGGCCAGGTGCGAGAAAATTATGTGCAGGCTATTGCAGCCATAAACCAGTCAGCAAGTCCGGTAGTCGCTATCGATATTCCCTCCGGGCTGTGCAGCGACACGGGTGCAGTGCGCGGTGTGGCCGTAATGGCTGAGCTAACAGTGACCTTTATCGGCATGAAAGCAGGCCTGTTAACCGGCCGAGGACCAGCCCTGTGTGGCGATCTGAGTTATCACGATCTCGATGTTCCCGCGCAGATTTTTGAGGCTATATCGGTCAGCGCCCAGCGGCTGAATCTACCGGACTTAATGAGCCAGTTGCCACGACGGGATCGGGACGCTCATAAAGGTAAGTTCGGTCACGTGCTGGTGATTGGGGGTGATGAGGGCTTTGGCGGTGCGGCAGCAATGGCTGCAGAAGCAGCGCTGCGTGTTGGGGCTGGATTAGTCGGCGTAGCCACGCGTTCAAGTCACGTCTCTGCCTTGCTGGCCCGGCGGCCAGAGCTGATGGTCAAACCGGTTGATTCAGGTCAGCAACTGGAGCCATTGTTAGCCGCACCCAGTGTGCTGGTGATTGGCCCTGGTTTGGGTCGCTCACCCTGGTCCGAACAGGTCTTACAGCAGGCGATTAACTCTGGTATTCCCATGGTCGTGGATGCCGATGCGTTAAATATTATCGGTGAAGGTCGAGTTGGCGCGGGGGCTGATACCCGGAGCTGGGTACTGACCCCTCATCCCGGTGAAGCAGCGCGTTTGCTGAATATCAGTAATGCCGAGATTCAAGCTGATCGCTTTGGCGCGTGTAAAGCGCTTCAGCGAGATTTTCACGGCACCGTTTTATTGAAGGGCGCAGGCACTTTGATCTCGAGCGGTGAAGAAACCCTTTCCCTGTGTCCTTATGGCAATCCAGGTATGGCAACCGGCGGTATGGGTGATGTCCTGGCAGGGATTATCGGTGGTTTGCTGGCTCAAGGGCTAAGTGCTGATCAGGCGACTCAACTTGGCGCTTGCCTACATGGGGCAGCGGCAGACCGTGTTGCTGAAGAGTGCGGTGAGCGGGGTATGATGGCGACGGATCTACTGCTGCCTTTACAACGCTTAGTTAATGGTAAATAGCTTGGTGGATAAACCAAAAATGGCCGTTTCTTTGACCTGCATCATCGAGGGTGAGGCGGCCATGGTTGAGGCTGGTGAGCACCTTGGTGCAGCATTGGTCAATGGCGGCACGATTTTTTTTCATGGTGATCTAGGCAGCGGCAAAACTACACTGTGCCGCGGTGTACTCCGTGCCTGGGGTCATGCTGGCGCAGTTAAGAGCCCAACGTATACCCTCGTTGAACCCTACCGTTATCGAGAGGTCGATATTTACCACTTTGATTTGTATCGCCTCGGTGACCCCGAAGAGCTTGAATACATCGGTATTCGTGATTATTTTGAGCCAGATAATATATGCCTTGTCGAGTGGCCAGAACGAGGTCAGGCTATGTTGCCGGAACCTGATCTTGAGGTGTTTTTGGGCTACCAGGACCGAGGTCGAAAGTTAGAATTAGTCGCCGGTAGCCAGCGAGGAGAAAAGCTAATCAATAAAATGCGTGAGGCTTATGCCGAGATCGATTAAAGCCTTGATGGGTAAAACATCGTCGGATAAAATATTGACGGCGCAGTGCGAAGATATTTTTAACAGAGGCGCTCCGTCCTGGGGTGGCCGTTTTGGTATCAACGGCTCTTATTATTTTCACGCTGGCGTTATTATCAGACTGCTATTGGCCATTTATCTGCTTGGAGCGAGTCATCAGATCTTTGCCACGGCCGTCGAAGGCATTCGGTTATGGCGCGCACCGGATCATACCCGTCTGGTCTTTGACCTGTCTGCACCCGTAGAGCACAAGGTATTTGCTTTAGATAATCCACACCGTTTGGTGATCGACGTGGTCGGTGCTAGCTCAAGTGTCGAACCAGCGGGGCTAAATTTTATTGGCACACCGATCAAGGGAATCCGTACGGCAGTGCGTGATGCACGGGATTTGCGTGTTGTACTGGATTTAACGGGGCTAGTTAGTCCGCGCAGTTTTAGCCTTGGTCGCAATGAGCAATATGGTGATCGACTGGTGGTTGATCTCTATGGTAGTGAAAGCACCGTAAGTAAGACGGTGGAAGATGTTGTCAAGAGCAGCGGCAAACTCCGCGAGGTGATTATTGCCATCGATGCAGGCCATGGTGGTGATGATCCCGGTGCTATTGGGCCGGGTAAGATTTACGAAAAGAAAGTAGCCCTCGCGATTAGTCGGGAGTTAAAAAAATTGGCTGATGCAGAGTCTGGCTTTAGGGGGGTGCTGGTACGCACCGGCGATTATTATGTGCCACTGCGCAAACGAACGGATATCGCTCGAAAAAGCCGAGCCGACGTGTTTGTTTCCATCCACGCCGATGCTTTTAAACAAGCGTCGGTCCATGGGGCCTCTGTTTACGCGCTGTCTTCACGCGGCGCGACCAGCGAAACCGCGCGCTATATCGCCCAACGTGAAAACCGAGCTGATTTAATCGGTGGTGTCGGTTCGGTGAGCCTCAATGACAAAGATGTCATGCTGGCAAGTGTGCTGTTGGACTTATCGATGACGTCGACCCTCGACAGCAGTCTGGAAATTGGAGCCCGGGTGCTAAAGTCGATGGGAGCGCTTACCCGACTGCATAAAAAGCGGGTCGAGCAGGCCGGCTTTATGGTGCTCAAGGCTCCAGATGTGCCCTCTATTTTGGTGGAAACCGGATTTATATCTAATCCCACAGAAGCTAGGCGGCTGAATCAGCGGGGGCATCAGCGCAAAATGGCCAACGCTATTTTTAAGGGCATCAAAGAGCATTTTAAACAAAGCCCTCCTGAGGGGTCTTTGTTGGCCTCGCTGCACAAAAAATTCGACTCGGTTTATATTGTGACCAATGGCGATACCCTGTCACAAATTGCCCACCGGCATCAGGTTAGCGTCAAAGCGATTCAGCGTCATAACAAGCTGACATCGACCAGCATTCGTGTCGGTCAGCGTATTAAAATCCCGCTTTCGTCATGAGTTTTAGTGTGGCCCTGAGGCTGCGGTCTTTATATCCTTTCAGTGATCGGAAAGATAAAGCTGATAGGGCACATAAGACTTATTGGAAAGAGGCGAATGGTTTCGTCATCAGAGTCTGGCTACGTGCCTAAAATCCACTTACTCAGTTCTCGTCTCGCCAATCAGATAGCCGCTGGTGAGGTGGTAGAGCGCCCGGCCTCTCTGGTTAAAGAGTTACTTGAGAACAGTCTTGATGCTGGCGCCACGGCTATCGATATCGATATCGAGCAGGGCGGCGGCAAGCGGGTGCAGGTGCGGGATAACGGCAGCGGCATTGCCCGCGATGAACTAGCCTTGGCGCTGAGTCGTCATGCGACCAGCAAAATTCAGAATCTGGATGACTTGGAATCGGTGGCTACTCTAGGTTTTCGTGGTGAAGCGCTAGCCAGTATTGCCTCGGTGTCCCGATTAAGCCTGGTGAGTAATACCGAATCCCGGGGCATGGGTTGGCGAGTGAGGACTGATGGCCCTGATATGGAAGCCAGTGTCGAACCGGCCGCCCACCCTCGCGGCACCACCGTTGAGGTGCGTGATCTGTTTTTTAATACCCCGGCCCGACGCAAATTTTTACGCCAGGAAAAAACCGAATTCAAGCGTCTCGACGATGTGGTCAAACGGCTGGCGCTGAGTCATCTGGGTGTCACATTTAACCTGCGCAACAACGGCAAAGCGGTGCGCCAGTATCGATCTGCAGACAGCTTTGCCGAGCGGGAACGCCGGGTCGCCGCCGTATGCGGAAAGACCTTTATGGAGCAGGCTCGATTTATTGATATCGAGCTTAACGGTATGCGTTTGTGGGGCTGGTTGGGCTCGCCTCATCTGTCTCGCAGTCAGGCGGACCAACAGTATTTTTTTGTTAATGGGCGAACGGTTCGTGATCGAGTGGTTACCCACGCGGTGCGCCAGGCCTATAGAGATGTGATGTACCACGACCGTCATGCAGCCTGCGTGCTGTTTTTGGAATTACCCGCCCAGGAGGTTGATGTCAATGTGCATCCCACCAAGCACGAGGTGCGTTTTCGAGAGAGCCGTGCGGTACACAATTTTCTTTATAGCGCTCTGCATCGAGCGGTAGCGGATTTTGGTCCCGGCGACGATTCTGGTTCCGACAACAAATTGGATCCCGACAAGGTTGGCCAGGAAAACGCTCATTTAGATACTTTGGCAAGCAATGGCTTAAATGCTAATAACGATGGCCTGGGCCGGAGTATGTCATCCGGTGGGGGCCTGGCTCATGCCCAGCAGTCGCGACTGGGACTGCGCAATCCTGCGCCGGTCGGTGTTGCAGAACAAATGGCCGCCTACAAATCCTTACACAGGCCCTCAGGCGATCGCGGAGCTTGGCAATCGCCATTGGCTGAAGCGGATACTGCGAATAACGAAGTACCGCCTTTGGGTTATGCCCTGGCCCAGCTCAAAGGGATTTATATCCTCGCCGAAAATGAATTGGGCATGGTGCTGGTGGATATGCATGCGGCTCACGAGCGCATCACCTATGAGCAATTAAAACTGGGCTATGACGATAGATCCCTGGTCGCTCAGCCCTTGCTGGTGCCTCAGAGCCTATCTGTCAGCGAGGGCGAGGCAGACGCTGCGATGGAGTATCGGGCGCTATTCAACAGCCTGGCTATCGATTTACAACGCACTGGGCCAGAGTCGCTGGTGATTCGCGAGGTTCCTGCACTCCTGCGTGACGCTGATACCGAAGCCTTGATTCGTGATGTGCTCGCCGATTTGCTGGCCCATGGGCGCAGTGATCGCATCGAGGTTCTCGCTAACGAGATGCTATCCAAGCTGGCCTGTCACGGCTCGGTGCGGGCTAATCGCGCTTTATCTATCGCCGAGATGAACGCGTTATTGCGGCAAATGGAGGTGACCGAGCGAAGCGGCCAGTGCAACCATGGTCGCCCCACCTGGACGCAGATGTCCATGGTCGAGCTGGATAAGCTTTTCCTGCGCGGTCGGTAGCTCAGCTTGACTGGAACTGATGTGAACCTGGATAAGAGACCTCCGGTCATCTGTTTGATGGGTCCCACGGCCTCTGGCAAAACCGATCTTGCCATAAGGCTACGAGAGTATTTGCCGGTTGATATCATCAACGTTGATTCGTCTCAGGTCTATCGAGGTATGGATATCGGCACCGCCAAACTGGATGCCGAGGACTTAGCCCTGGCTCCTCACCGTTTGC
Organism: Porticoccaceae bacterium; assembly: GCA_019090225.1. Classification (GTDB taxonomy): domain Bacteria; phylum Pseudomonadota; class Gammaproteobacteria; order Pseudomonadales; family Porticoccaceae; genus HB2-32-21. Next base: position 12,436 of record JAHRWI010000258.1, on the reverse strand, counting down.
TTGATATTCGTGATCCCGCTGAAGCCTATTCTGTGGGTGAATTTATTAATGACGCCCGTGCTCACATTGATGAAATTACCGAGGCAGGTCGGATACCATTGTTGGTGGGCGGCACCATGCTCTATTTTCGTGCTTTATTAGATGGACTGGCCGATTTGCCCCCTGCTAATCCAGAGATACGAGGGCAAATAGAGGCTGAGGCCAGCAAGCGTGGCTGGCCTCATATGCACAGCCTGTTAATGGCAGTTGACGCCCCGACTGCGGATAACCTCCACCCGAATCACTCTCAGCGTATTGCCCGAGCTTTGGAGGTTTTTCGGATTACCGGTACACCGCTGTCTGAACTTATCGCCAGGCAGCACAGTGGTTTGTCGGCACGCCTCTCCCTTGCTGAGGATTATCGGGTGGTTCAGTTGGCGTTGATGCCGCCGGATCGCGCGGTACTGCATAAAGCCATAGAGCAACGTTTTCTGGATATGTTGTCCTCGGGCTTAATCGCTGAAGTTCAACAACTTATGGCCCGTGGCGATTTATCACTGGACCTGCCGTCTATGCGCGCAGTTGGCTATCGTCAGGTCTGGGGCTACCTGGCCGGCGACTACGATTACGATGAAATGATAGCGAGAGGTGTCGCGGCTACCCGACAATTGGCTAAAAGGCAGTTGACCTGGTTGCGCAAGTGGCCGGGGGTGGTGTCTGTAAACATGGCGATGCCTGAGAATGAGGCTGCTGGTGACGGAGGTAACGAGCGTTTATCCCCTGATCAAATATTAACTAATACCTTGAATTTTTTAGAAAAAGCTGCCATATACTTTGTTGAGGCCGAGTAGTATCATGCGCGGCCAAAATTTGGTGGGAGTCGCTGGCATCTTAGCTGGTATGTAGTACGTCTCTCATTACATGAGCCCTCAACGTTGCTTATTAGCGTTGGTGGCTGTAAATCGTCGAAATGAGTCGGAGAACAATAATGTCAAAAGGTCATAATCTGCAAGACCCCTTTTTAAATGTACTGCGCAAAGAACGTATCCCCGTATCAATCTTCCTGGTTAATGGCATTAAATTGCAGGGCCAGGTGGAGTCTTTTGATCAGTTTGTTGTGCTCCTGAAAAACACCGTTAGCCAGATGGTTTACAAACACGCTATCTCGACAGTGGTGCCCTCCCGCCCGGTAAAATTGCCGATGGCAGTAACAGCAGAAGATGACGACGATAGTGGTGAGGTTTGATTGTTCTTTGATCGTCCGGAATCTGGTGAGCTAGCGGTTCTTGTCCATCTGAACCTCGATAACGAGCTTGAACCTGAAAATAGACGAGAATTTGAAGAGTTAGTCCTTTCCGCCGGTGGTGATCCCGTGAGTGAAATAGCGGGGCACCGCCGCAGTCCCCACCCGCGCTACTTTGTCGGCACCGGCAAGTTAGAAGAAATTCGCGAACAGATCCAGTTAACCGGCGCCCAGCTGCTGATTTTTAATCACGATATTAGTCCCAGTCAGGAACGTAATATCGAACAGGCCCTGTGTTGTCGGGTGCTTGATCGCACCGGCTTGATCCTCGATATCTTTGCCCAACGGGCCAAAACTCACGAAGGTAAATTACAGGTTGAGCTGGCTCAGCTGGAGTACATGAGTACCCGCCTGGTCAGGGGTTGGACTCACCTTGAGCGCCAAAAAGGTGGTATTGGCCTGCGCGGACCCGGTGAGACTCAGCTCGAAACCGATCGCCGCTTATTGAGTGCGCGCATCAAGTCGATCCAGAAGCGGCTCGAAAAAGTTCGTCGTCAACGGCAGCAGACTCGGCGCTCCAGGCAGCGGGCCGAGACGCCAACGGTGTCCCTTGTCGGTTATACTAACGCGGGCAAATCCACCTTATTTAATAAGCTAAGCGGCGCTGGTGTTTATGTCGCCGACAAACTTTTCGCGACACTTGACCCGACTATGCGGGCCATAAAAATGCCCGTAGCGGGCACGGTGATTCTCGCTGACACCGTGGGCTTTATTAGCCACTTGCCCCATAAACTGGTGGACGCCTTCCGGGCAACCCTTGAGGAAGCGGCTAGCGCGTCATTGCTTTTACATGTTGTGGATGCCAGCGCTGAAGAGCTGACTGACAATGTTGACCGCGTGGAAGAAGTACTTAAAGAGATTGGCGCAGCCGATATCCCTACGTTAAAGGTCTATAACAAAATTGATTTACTTGATCAGATCGAGCCGCATATCGAGCAGGACGGACAGGGCCGGCCGATAGCAGTATGGCTTTCTGCTCAGAGCGGTGAAGGTAAGGATCTGCTGTTTGATGCGATCCAGCAGCGCCTGGGTATGGAGGCTGTTGAAATGACCTGCCGATTACCGCCTGAAGCCGGGCGTTTGCGGGCAAAACTTTATGCCGCAGACGCCGTGCTCGCTGAGCATAGCGAGAATGATGGTGCTACTATGCTCGATCTTCGTATTGCAAAAAATGACTGGCAGCGTTTACTCAAGGCTGAGAGCTTTAACAGCGAGCAATTGATCGTCGAGCCTGAATCGGCCGACAAGCGGTGCGGGGATGCTGATGGTCAAGATAACCTGGTACTCGTCAGCTAAGAAAAATTAATCTGACTGGCTTTAGTGCCGACAAATTAAACAGAGTTCAGTGGCTTTTCATGTGCGGGTTGTTAGAATCGGCACCCCTGTACTCTCTGGAGTGATATATGGCTTGGAACGAACCCGGTGGTGGCAACAACGGCGGCGGTAACGGTCGTGGTGACAAAGACCGTGGTGAACGAGACCCCTGGGGCGGTGGCAATGGTCGCAACAATCCCCCTGACCTTGATGACCTGTTAAAAAATTTCTCCGATAAACTCGGTAAGGTTTTTGGTGGCGGTAAAGGCGGCACGGGTGGCGGCGGAGGTAAAGGTCCGGGTGCCAGTTTAATCCTGGTTGCCGCTGTGGTTGCTGTGTTGGTCTGGGCAATGCTTGGCATCTATCAGGTCGATGCCAAGGAGAAGGCTTTAGTGCTGCGTTTTGGCAAATTCCATAGCATTGTCGGTGACGGGCTGCACTGGAATCCGCCGATGGTCGATATTGTGACCAAGGTTCGGGTGACTGAAGAGAGACAATATAAGACAGAAGGGGAGATGCTCACCAAGGACGAGAACATCGTCGAATTACCGATGACTGTCCACTACAACATTAAAAGTATTAAAGATTTTTTGCTGCTTGTCAAAGATCCCGAAATCAGCCTGCGTCATGCAACCGAAAGCGCCTTGCGTCATGTCGTGGGTAGCACCGGGTTTGATGAAGTGGTATCCACTGGTCGGCAACAACTCGGTGTTGATGTTAGTGCCCGTTTGCAGACCTATTTAGATAATTATGGTGCGGGTATCCATGTGGTGAAAGTGAATATTCTCGAAGCCAAACCGCCGTCGGCAGTTAAAGCGGCTTACGATGATGTGATCAAAGCTCGGGAGGATCAGGAACGTCTGATCAATGAGGCCCAGGCTTACGCCAACGGTATTGTTCCGGAAGCACGGGGCCGTGCTAAGCGGGTTGAGGAGGAAGCTGAAGCTTATAAGGCGAAGGTGGTGGCTGAGGCCGAGGGTGAAGCGAAACGTTTTACACAGGTCCTGGCTGAATATAAAAAAGCCCCTGGGGTGACACGAGAGCGGCTCTATCTAGATGCTATTCAGGACGTGTTAGAGCGCACATCGAAGATCATGGTTGATGTCGAAGGTGGTAACAACATGCTTTATTTACCGCTGGATAAAATGGTTCAGCAGTCATCCGTAGCCGGTGCTCAGGGCCGCAGTCTGTCAAGTCGCGACATTGATACCCTTACCCAAAAAGTGATTGAGAACATCAATATTCGCAGTCAACAAAGCTCTTCCCAGCGCAGGGAGTCACGCTAATGAATCAGAAATTTTCTAGTGTTCTAATTGTCCTGGCCCTGGTGATTATGCTGGCCAACAGCAGCCTCTACGTTATTAAAGAAACCGAAAAAGCCGTAAAACTACGCTTTGGTCGAATTATACAGCCCGATATTGCGCCCGGTATCTATCTGAAAATGCCCTTTGCCGATGACGTGCGAAAATTTGATTCCAGAATATTGACCCTGGATGCTGAACCAAAAAGTTTTTTGACCATGGAGAAAAAACGGCTCATTGTTGATGCCTTTGCTAAATGGCGGATTGTCGATGTTGCGACGTACTACAAAGCCACTGGCGGTGATGAATCAGTTGCCCGCAGTCGTCTGGCTGATCGGGTTAATGATGGTCTGCGTAACCAGTTTGGTACGCGCACCCTGCACGAGGCGGTATCGGGTGAGCGCGACCAATTAATGGCCCACATTACTGAAGATTTGAATACCCGTGTCCGGGAGTCCCTGGGTGTTGAGGTGGTGGATGTCCGGGTTAAACGAATCGATTTGCCGCAGGAGGTCAGTGAGCAAGTGTTTCGCCGCATGCAGGCAGAGCGGAAAGAAGAGGCCACGGAGTTGCGCTCGAAAGGTAAAGAGGCGGCTGAAGGTATTCGTGCCGATGCCGACCGGCAGGAAACCATCATCGCGGCTAATGCTTATCGGGAATCTGAAAAAGCTCGTGGTGAGGGTGATGCTAAGGCTTCGACGATCTATGCTACCGCCTATCAGCAGGATCCCGAGTTCTATGCCTTTTCACGCAGTTTAATCGCCTACCGTAAGGCTTTTGCGAACAAAGGTGATGTCATGCTGATCGATCCCGACAGCGATTTCTTCAGCTACCTGAAGGACAAGGGTGGTAAATAACTGGGCGAGTACCCCGTTTAATAATCGGGGTATTCGCCCAGTTCGGATGTTACAATTCCGTAACCGGGGCAACCCGGTTTTTTTACGGCTTGGATAAGTGAAACCGATTTATTTATAACCGGGTTTTTGGATAGTTTCGCGGACCTTTTATCACGTGATGGACTGCATTATTGGGCAGCTTATTAGCTAGAGAGGCAAGCAGTGGGGCAAGACTTTTTAGCGGCCATGTGTCTGGTTTTGGTGTTAGAAGGTATCTTGCCTTTTCTAATGCCGGGACGCTGGCGTGAAATGATGTTGTCGCTAACTCAGGTAGACGAACGAAGCATTCGCATGATCGGTTTTGGTAGTATGTTGCTCGGCGCAGGCTTGCTGTATCTGGTGAAATAAACGACCTGCATGAATGGCTCAAATGAATTGCTCTAACGAGTAAGACAATACAAGTGGCAGGTAGGACTGGTAATTAGGGTATGACGAATATTGTAGATCGCTGGCTATTGCCTGAAGGCATTGAAGAAATTCTGCCCAATCGAGCTATCAAGGTCGAACGTTTGCGTCGCCGCCTGCTGGATTTGTATCACTCCTGGGGTTACGACCTGGTGATTCCGCCTCTGGCCGAATTTACCGAATCCCTGTTGAGCGGCTCCGGCGCTGACCTCGACCTGATGACCTGCAAAATCATCGATCAGCTCAGTGGTCGGATGATGGGTGTCCGCGCCGATATCACGCCACAGGTCGCCCGTATGGACGCCCACAGCCTCCAACGGCAGGGGCCAAATCGACTCTGTTATGCCGGACAGGTTCTGTATGCCCGGCCGAAGAATCAAATGGAAACCCGTTCGCCCATTCAACTCGGGGTGGAATTGTTTGGTGAAGCGGGTCTTGAAGCCGATACCGAAGTTATTTTATTGCTGATCGAAACCCTTCAGCAGGCAGGCGTTAAGGATATTCATCTTGACCTGGGCCATGTCGGTATTTATCGAGGCCTCGAAGCCCAGGCGGCGCTGAATGATCAGCAAGGCAGAGAGTTGTTTGCTTTGCTGCAAAGTAAGGATGTCTCTCTGCAGCAGTGGGTGCGTGAAAATATTGAAGATTCAGGCATTGCCGATATGGTCGCGGCTTTACCGACCCTGACAGGTTCCGTTGATGTGCTCGCCAGAGCGGCAACTGTTCTGGCTGATGCTTCGGATACTGTAGCGCGGGCTTTACAGGAAATATCCTCCCTGGTGGAAACCATAGAGAACCGTGTCAACGGTGTGGATATTTATCTCGATCTTGGTGAGCTGCGTGGCTATCACTACCACACCGGCGTGGTGTTTGCGGCTTACACTGAAGACTCGCTTGTGCCCCTGGGCAACGGCGGGCGCTATGACCATATTGGCGAAGCCTTTGGTCGAACGCGCTCGGCGACCGGTTTCGGTGTTGATCTCAGCCTCCTGGCATCCCTTGTTGAGCAGGGTGAAGAAATTGCGCCGGGTATCTTTGTCCCGGCCACTGATCAGGATGATGTTCTTGCCGAAGTCGCCAGGTTACGAAGCCTTGGTGAGCGAGTGGTGTTGGGCTTCAAAGGCCAGGACGCCAATTTGACCGAGCTGCACTGCGACAGGCAACTTCTGGCATCCAAAGCCGGATTTGAACTGGTTGCTGCGGAGTCATAGATGTCTGTTGCCAACTAGACTAATAGTTAGATAACAAACAAACCAGCCATTAGATGAAATTTTAGACGAGAGTGTCGAGAGCTAGCGATGGGAAAAAATGTTGTGGTACTAGGTACCCAGTGGGGCGACGAAGGTAAAGGTAAAATCGTCGACTTGCTCACCGATCAGGCAAAAATTGTGGCGCGCTTTCAGGGTGGTCACAATGCCGGTCATACTCTGGTTATTGACGGTGAAAAAACCGTCCTGCACCTGATTCCCTCAGGTATTTTACGTGACGATGTGAGCTGTCTGATCGGCAACGGAGTAGTGCTGGCCCCTGACGCTCTGCTCAAAGAAATGGCCGAGCTTGAAGAAAAAGGTGTGCCGGTGCGAGAGCGCCTGCAAATATCGCCAGCTTGTCCCCTGATTCTGCCTTACCACGTGGCCCTCGATGTGGCTCGAGAAAAGGCCCGTGGCGCAGCAAAAATTGGCACCACCGGGCGGGGTATTGGTCCCGCCTATGAAGATAAAGTCGCCAGGCGCGGCCTGCGTTTGGGCGATTTGTTTGATCAAGAATTATTTGCTGAGCGGCTGCGCGAGGTAATGGAGTATCACAACTTCATGCTCACTCAATATTACGGTGTCGATGCCTGCGACTATGCCGAAACCCTGGCCCTTGCCGAAACCTGGGTTGATGAGTTGGCACCTCTGGTGATAGATGTTACTGGCAAATTACACGATGGTCGCGAGGCCGGGCACAACATTCTTTTTGAAGGTGCTCAGGGTTCGCTGCTGGATATCGACCATGGTACCTATCCCTACGTCACCTCCTCAAACACCACGGCAGGCGGCACCGCCACGGGCAGTGGCTTTGGTCCGCTATTTTTAGATTATGTCTTGGGTATTACCAAGGCCTATACCACGCGCGTAGGTTCTGGCCCTTTCCCCACCGAACTATTTTGCGAAACTGGAAAATATCTGGCTGAAAAAGGCCACGAGTTTGGTGCCACCACTGGGCGGCCAAGACGCTGCGGCTGGTTTGATGCCGTTGCTGTGCGCCAGGCCGCGCGGATTAACAGCATCTCAGGGATATGTTTGACCAAACTCGATGTGCTTGATGGTCTGGAGCAGGTGAATATTTGTGTCGGTTATGAGGATGCCAATGGCAAGGTCGCACCGACCCCGGTTAGTGCCGACGATTACGAACGGCTAGTGCCGGTCTACGAAAGTCTCGCTGGGTGGAGTGAATCCACCATCGGCGCAAAACGAATCGAAGATTTACCGCTCAATGCCCGGAACTATATCGCTCGTATAACGGAAATTACTGGCGTGCCCATTGATATTGTTTCTACTGGCCCGGATCGGGTTGAGACTATTGTGTTGCGTCATCCTTTTGATGATTAGTAGAGTGCCTAGTGAGAATTTGGTGCTTATGCGAGGTGCGTGCTGAACAGGCTAGAGAGCACGATAATGATTGACCGTGTTTTGATTGAAGGTTAACTTTAAATTCCATTGCTGCTCAATTCCAGGCGGTATTTACTTATTCAATTTTAAACAGCCACTTTAACTTTAAACAACCATAAGGATTATTCCATGACCATAAAAGGCAAGGCATATATTGCCGGGATTTATGAACATCCGACACGGGAAGCGACCGGTAAAACCGTGCCGCAGCTCCATGCCGAAGTCGCCAAGGGCGCACTCGAAGACGCGGGACTTACGAAAGACGATATCGATGCTTATTACTGTGCGGGCGATGTGCCTGGCATGGGCGGTATCAATCAGGCCGAATATATGGGCCTCAAACTGCGTCAAATAGACAGCACTGAGACCGGTGGTTCGTCCTACGTATTGCACGTTAATCATGCCGCCCAGGCCATTGCCACTGGTCACTGCAAGGTTGCACTGATCACCCTGGCGGGCCGACCACGGGCCGACGCCAAGGATAAAATCCGCGTGCGTCCCGGTGGCGGTGCACCGGCCGAGTACGGTTTTGAAGGACCGTTTCGTCCCACTGTGACCAATATGTACGGCATGGCGGCCATGCGCCATATGCACGAATTTGGAACCACCAGCGAGCAACTGGCCTGGGTGAAAGTGGCGGCCTCCCACCATGCGCAATATAACGAGCATGCAGTGTTGCGTGACGTGGTCACAGTGGAGGATGTGCTGAATTCCCCCATTATTGCTGATCCTCTGCATCGTCTTGATTGCTGCGTGGTCAGTGATGGCGGCGGCGCGATTATTGTTGTCGCACCCGAAATTGCCAAGCAATTAAAACGACCTGCAGTCAGAGTGCTCGGCGCCGGTGAAGCGCCCAAGCATTTAAATGGTGGTAAGGTTGATCTCACCTTCTCTGGCGCTCGTTGGTCCGGCCCCGATGCCTTCTCTGAAGCCGGGGTCACACCTGCGGATATTAAATACGCATCTATCTACGACTCCTTTACTATCACCGTGGTCGAGACTCTGGAAGATTTAGGCTTTTGCGCTAAAGGTGAAGGTGGAAAATTTGTGGCCGATGGCAACCTTATTTCTGGTGTCGGTAAATTACCGTTTAATACCGATGGCGGTGGTCTGTGTAACAACCACCCCAGCGATCGGGGCGGTATCACCAAAGTGATCGAAGCCGTAAGGCAATTACGTGGTGAAGCACATCCGAAAGTACAGGTGCCTAATTGCGATATCGCACTGGCTCACGGTACCGGCGGCCTGCTCGGTTCACGCATGGGCAGCGGCACATTGATTATGGAAAGGGGGGACGCATAATGAGCGAGAAACCAAACAGTAAACCTCAGGTCCGTGCACCGCGGGTAAACCACGAAACCAAACCTTTTTGGGATGCCACGGCAGAAGGCAAATTGCTGGTTAAAAAATGTAATGACTGCGGCGAGAACCATTTTTACCCGCGCACGTTTTGCCCCTTCTGTTTCAGTGACAATACCGAATTTCTGGAATGCTCCGGCAAAGGTGTGATCTACACCTACAGCGTCACACGCCGAACCAAAGAGCCATGGGCGATCGCCTATGTAACCCTGGAAGAAGGCCCAACCATGATGACTAATCTCATCAATTGTGATTTTGATAATCTGAGTATTGGTCAGGCAGTCGAGGTGGCGTTTATTGATACCGGTGAAGGCACGGCGCTACCGTTTTTTCAGCCTGCCTGATAAGCGTTTAAAAAAGCGATTTAAAATCGCGGTACTAAAAAAGCCATACCGATTATCGGTATGGCTTTTTCGTTTGAGGTGCTGATTTACTTGAAGTACTGATTTTTAGCGCGCAGCAGGAATCGTCTTGCCCACCGGCTCACCATCAACAATCTGATCGCAGTATTCCGACAGACCATAGCCGACTTTGTCTTTGTAACGATACTCGGTCATGGCTTCGGTAATACGGGTGTGCAGCCAATCACCATTGTCCAGTTGACGACGGTTACGTACCGGTACCAGGGTGATGACCTTGCCGGTAATCACGTACTCACCTTTTTCGGTTTTCGCCCAGGCGCGCAAAGCGGTCTGATTAAAATCATCATCCCATTCAGATTCAATCGTGCAATCGGTAATCAGCTCGTATTCGCCGTTATTTAAAATCATGCCGCCGCAGTCCAGGTCGCCTTTGGCAGTGCCCGTGGTCATGATCATAGCGCCGAAGGTTTCATCGAAGCTGATGGGCAACCAGCGATACCAGTGAATATTTTGCCAGTAACGCGGTCCCCAGCTATGGTCGCGCAGACCGTATCCGGAGATCGTCCAGGTATCGTCACCGACTTTAATGGTGCCCTGAGCTTTAACATGTTGCTCAAAGTGAGCGCGGGCCAGGGCGTGCTCCATATCCAGTTCGGGCTGAGAGCCATCAGCATTCAGGTGCTCACCGCCGTACATGGGAGACACCCCGGTGTAATCCAGGTCGACCGAGCAGGGCAGCTTTGGATTTTCCTTAAAGGCCTTACTGGGGTCGAGCAGGGCCTGGGGATCTGCCATATGCAGTATTTCGCCCTCATAAACTACACGGAGTTTTTTGTAGGGCTCGATAATATCAAAGCGCGCACCACCGGCTTCAAAAGCATCGTTGCTGTCAATTTTGGCCTTTTGAAACATAAAGCCCGCAGTGCCGTCGGGGAAGTAGAGGCAGATGGTTACCTCGGCATAGCCTTCATTGACCCGGTTGCCGATGCGAAACCAGCCGCCCATTTTCTCATCGCCATCGTAGATATTGAAATAAGCGCTTTCGTTGAAGTTGGAAACCGCTTCGGGCGCGTGGGTATATTCGTCCTTCGGTTCCATCCGGACGTTGTCGCCGGGCTTGGTAATAAACACATGTTTGACCACTTTAATTTCTCCAGATTTTGAATGAATGGGGAATCGGAATAGTTGGGGCGAGTATGCTGGATGGCTCCTCCTCGGGCAAGTTTAGAGGCTTCCGACAAGTTTTTTGGAGGAGTATCTTGTTAGGACATGTCCCGGTCGGGCCGGGCGAAGACCAATGTGCTGGACGGCCTGTTACACTGATTTCTCCACGCTTATTCTCTGGGTTTATAAGCTATAAACGATTTTCCTCGGTAACTGATGTATGACAGCTTTCGATTCTGTACTTTTCCAAAATAGCTACCGCCAACTCGGCGAGCAGTTCTCGTCTGAGCAAGCGCCGACACCCGTGTCTGCACCAGAGCTGATTCGCTTCAATGATGCCCTGGCCGAACAACTCAACTTGCCTGTTGATGTACAGAGCAGCCCGGACCTGTTGCAAGTACTGGCCGGGAATCGGGTGCCGGACAACATCAGCCCCATTGCTACGGTTTACGCCGCTCACCAATTTGGTGGTTGGAATCCTCAATTGGGCGACGGCCGGGCTATCTTGCTGGGTGAGGTGGTTGGCAAGAACAACAAGCGTTACGACATCCAATTAAAAGGTGCGGGACAAACCCCCTATTCACGCATGGGTGATGGCCGTTCGGCGCTAGGGCCAGTGCTTAGGGAATACATCCTCTGCGAAGCCATGGCGGCCTTAAATATTCCCACTACACGAGCGCTGGCTGCGGTGAGCACTGGCGACCAGGTGGCGCGAGAAACTATGTTGCCCGGTGCGATATTCACCCGTGTTGCGCAAAGCCATATTCGCATTGGCACTTTTCAGTTTTTCTCCGCCCGCAATGATCTCGCATCGGTCAAAGCCCTGGCAGACTACGTGATAGATCGGCACTACAAGGATGCTGTAGAAACTCTTCAAACCAGCTCGGATATTGATCCCTACACCGCTTTGTTGACCTGTGTACTAAAGGCTCAGGCCCAATTGATCGCGAAATGGATGTCGGTTGGCTTTATCCACGGCGTCATGAATACCGACAATATGCTGGTCTGCGGGGAGACTGTTGATTACGGCCCCTGTGCGTTTATGGATCAGTACGACCCGAATAAAGTCTTCAGCTCCATCGACCAGCAGGGTCGTTATGCCTACGCCAGGCAGCCCGATATCGGTGGCTGGAATGTCAGCTGGCTGGCTCAGGCCCTGTTGCCATTGATGGATGATGTCAAAGAGCAAGCGCTGGATAAAGCGCAACAAGCACTAGGCCAATACACCGATACATTTGATAAACACTATCATGGGCTGATGGCGGAAAAGTTGGGTTTTGCTAAGCCCAGCTCGGAAGTTAATGCGCTATCTGTGGGCTTGCTGGACTTGATGGCCGAGCAGAACAGTGACTACACACTGACCTTTCGCGCACTGACCGACTCGTTGGCACCTGAAGATGAGACAAATACGCTAGGGGAGGTGTATCAATTATCCAATGCCTTCCAGCCCTGGCTGAAAAAGTGGCAAGCCTTACTCGCCCAGGAGAATAGAGATGCATCGATCGCCTACGCCTTAATGGCCAGAACAAATCCTGCTTACATTCCAAGAAATCACTGGGTTGAGGCAGCTATCCAGCAAGCCACACAGCATCAGAATTTTAGTGTCTTTCATCAGTTGGTAGACGTGTTGGCCAAACCCTTTGAGTATCTGTCTCTTATACACATCTGACGCTGCCGACGAAGCTAGAAGTGTAGATCT
>JAHRWI010000257.1 GCA_019090225.1 Porticoccaceae bacterium | reverse complement strand
GCATATCTGGCCCGGTGTACTCAGCACTGGGGCGGATAATACGGTTATCGGCACGCTGCTCAAAGACGTGAGCAGCCCAACCAGTGAGGCGAGACATCACGAAAATTGGCGTGAACAGCTTAGTGGGAATATCCATAAAGTGATAGGCTGAGGCGTGGAAGAAATCAGCGTTACAGAACAGCTTCTTCTCGCGCCACATGACTTCTTCACAGCGCACAGAGGCCGGGTAAAGCACGGTATCGCCAACGTCCTGCCCGAGCTTTTCAGCCCACTCTTTAATAATGGCATTTCGTGGATCGGAGTCTGCATAAATCGCGTGACCAAAGCCCATGATTTTGTCTTTGCGTGCTAGCATACCCATCATTTCTTCTTCAGCGTTATCGGCACTGGTAAAGCCTTCGATCATATCCATCGCCGCTTCGTTGGCACCGCCGTGGAGAGGGCCACGCAAACTGCCAATGGCAGCGGTCACACAGGAGTGCAGGTCAGACAGGGTTGATGCGCAAACGCGGGCGGTAAAGGTTGAGGCATTGAATTCATGCTCAGCATAGAGAATTAACGAAACGTTCATTACGCGCTCGTGTAACTCATTGGGCTTTTCGCCGCGCAACATATGTAGGAAGTGAGCACCGACAGACTCGTCATCGGTTTCGGTCTCTATTTTGACGCCATCATGGCTGAAACGATACCAGTAACAAATAATCGATGGGAAGGCGGCGAGCAGACGATCAGTGGCATCACCCTGCTGGCTGAAATCGGTTTCGGTTTCGAGATTACCCAGGAAAGAACAACCGGTGCGCAGCACGTCCATGGGGTGTGCTTCAGCCGGAATGCGTTCGAGCACGTCCTTCAAAGCCTGCGGTAAACCGCGATGGGATTTCAGGGTGGCACGATAGGCATCTAAGTCGGCCTGATTGGGCAGAGCACCTTTTAGTATCAGGTGTGCAACCTCTTCAAAGACGCAGTTTTCGGCGAGGTCTTTGACATCAAAACCTCGATAGGTTAATCCCGAACCTTCTTTGCCGACCGTTGAAAGTGCCGTTTTGCCCGCTACCTGGCCACGTAAACCCGCGCCTGAAAGTACTTTTGTTGCCATAACTTAAATCCTCTGCTATTTGTCTTAAGCTGATTGTCTGAACTAAATTTGTCTTAACTAAATGCGTTCCACTTCGAATACTTGTCTGCAACTATTTGTTCTTACCCCTATTTGTTCTTACCTAAGGCAAACAAGTTATCCAGTTTCTGCTCGTAATCGTGATAACCAAGATGTTCGTACAATTCCATACGGGTTTGCATGGTATCAATCACGTCCTTCTGATCACCCGTCTCTAAAATACTGGTGTAGACGTTCTCCGCTGCCTTGTTCATAGCGCGAAACGCAGACAGTGGATACAGGACTAGATCAACGCCCCACTCGCCCAGCTCAGCCTTATTGTACAACGGCGTTTGACCAAACTCCGTAATGTTCGCCAATAAAGGCACATCTAGCGCGGCACGAAAGGCTCGGTAGTGCTCTTCCTCGTTCACGGCTTCGGCGAAAATACCATCGGCTCCGGCTTCGACGCAAGCCTGTGCCCGTTCGATAGCCTTATCAAGACCCTCCTGAGCAAAGGCGTCGGTGCGGGCCATAATAAAAAAATCGTCGTCGGTGCGGGCATCGACCGCCGCTTTAACACGATCAACCATTTCCTCCTGGCTGACAATTTCTTTATTGGGACGATGTCCACAACGCTTCTGGGCGATCTGGTCTTCGATATGCACAGCCGCAGCACCACAGCGAATCATGTCCTGAATGGTACGGGTGATATTAAACGCCCCACCCCAGCCGGTGTCGATATCTACCAATAAAGGCAAGTCGGTGGCAGCGGTAATTCTACGTACATCTTCAAGCACGTCATTGAGGCTGGTCATACCCAGATCAGGTAGCCCGTAGGAGGCATTAGCAACACCGGCACCGGATAAATAAATAGCCTGATGACCGATATGCTCTGCCATCATCGCGCAGTAAGGGTTGATGGTTCCCACCACCTGCAAAGGTTTATGAGCCGATATAGCGCTGCGAAAGCGACCACCGGGGCTTAATTTTTCTGACATAAGGCACCTCTATTGATGTTTAGCTATTAATATTTAATGCTTCTACATTTAGAAGCACAGAGCTTAGAAACAGACGAAAAATTTGACTGGGATTTCGACTGGTTAGTTCATTACAAATATCTCACTTCATCTGACGCTCGACATTAAGCCGTGATGCGCGAATATGACGACGCATCAACATCTCGGCCATTTCACCATCTCGATCACTAATGGCCCGCACGATATGTTGATGTTCAGTATAGGCGTCGACAGCCCTGGGGCTGAGCATGCCAAACTGATAACGGTACATTCTGAGCTTGGTATATAACTCATCACACAAAAGATGAATCAATTTACTGTTCTGGCTGCCCTGCACCAGCCGGTAATGGAAGTCCAGGTCGCCCTCTTTCTGATAGTAGGCGTGCCCGGCCTGTAATTCACTGCTTTGCATGTGGGCCTTTAGCAGGGCATCCAGCTCGGCAATCTCTGCGTCACTCATCTTGGTGGCTGCCAAACGACATGCCATACCTTCCAGGGCCTCACGAACCTGGTAGATCTCGAGCAATTCCTCGATACCCAGCTCGACCACTCGCGCCCCAGCATTGGCTTTGCGAGACACTAAATAAGTGGACTCTAGTCGGCCGATGGCTTCGCGGACAGTACTGCGACTGACATTGTAATTACGGCTTAGCTCAGCTTCGCTAATTTTGCTGCCCATAGCGATATCACCGTGGATAATTTCAATCCGCAGGCGATCATATAGTTGGTCTACAGCACTACTTTGCTGAATGGAGGCACTTAGTTCTGCCAAGAATAAAATCACTATTGTCAGACAATAATGGCTTTATACACAGGTAAATTAAAAATATCAATCCTAATTGTCTGACAAAGATAGAGCAGCCATCATTCGAAGCATTGCTTCTCGAAACAGGAAATTTTTTGGCTCAAGCCCCATCATCTCTAGTGGAAGGTATAGAAAGTCGGCATAATGCCGAGGCCTTTTTATTAGTCAGTTTGTCAGTCAGCCTACATGCCCAGAAAACTCATTCGTCGCTGGCTTCCCGCCACCCGCCAAAAAAATGCTGAAAAACGCACTGGGTGCTTAGG
>JAHRWI010000256.1 GCA_019090225.1 Porticoccaceae bacterium | reverse complement strand
GCAATCCCCAGGGCATTGCTTACGATGGTTTAAATGATCGTCTGTGGATCAACGAACATGGTCCTCGCGGTGGCGATGAAATCAATCTGGTCATAAAGGGCAGAAATTACGGCTGGCCCGCTGTTTCCCACGGCAAGGAATACTGGAATCCGCTCCCCGTAGGTGAGGCGACATCAAAGCCAGGCATGGAAGACCCGAAGAAAGTTTACATCCCATCCATCGCGCCCAGCAGTTTACTTTTGTACACCGGTGAAGCCTTTCCTCATTGGCAAGGGAGCTTGTTCTCCGGGACACTTAAACTCACCCATCTCAATCGAGTCACCGTGGATAAAACAGGTAATATTATTGCCGAGGAACGGCTACTGGAACAACTAAACGAGCGTATACGGCAGGTAATCCAAAGTCCCGAAGGCTGGTTATATGTATCCACGGATAGCGGCAAAATCTTGCGGATAAAACCTGAGTAACTGATAAACCCCAATTAATCAAAAAATGCCAGAGTTCTGACTTCGATACTTTGCCGGTCCGGCGCGCCATCCGGGGTATTGGGATCATCAAAAGCGCTATGGGCGGTGAACCTGGCGCGGCCATCCTGTTCAGAATCGTAACACTTCAATAGCAGGGCTTCGTTGGCTGCCATACTGGATACGTAATACCAGCGGTGCTCGGGCCGATGGGCAAGCATCTGGATTTGCCCGGTGCGATCACGATAAAGCAGTGCCGTGTCAATAAAATCCTCTTGCTCCATACTGCTAGCATCGCACACCGCCAGGGGTGTGCGTAGTACCGGACCGACAATGGGCTTCCAGACATTGATCACTGCAAACCTATGTTTAAGTAGCTCATCGGCTTCATCGCCCATAAGATCTTTAACTCGCTGAGGCCCCGAGGCATGGGTGTAATCGTTATGAACAAAACGCACCGGCTTGCGCGCCATATGCCTTTTTTCTTCGGAATAAGTTTGACAGCGGACGTTGTAATCAAACGCAACTACCCGCGCAGCGCCAGTAAGCTGTTTAACCAACCCTTCCATTTCTGGCATGTACTGCTCACGCACCTGTGACTCGTTGTAATAATCGATCAATACGCTATCGACAGGCACTAGAGCAAGACCCTGTTCATCGAGGGAAAACATTTTGTCTACCGAGCGAAGATCAGTAATGTCGGTCTCGTAATTCCGATATACCGGTTTCTCGTATTGTGAACTGAAATCAGGATCATCCGGCCCCGGCCGGTAATTATAAATGGCCAACGCGGCGGTATTATCTTCGACGTATTTGAGCTTTGCCTGTAGGCTTCGTTGCATATTTTGTCGCCTCCAATGGCTTTTGGGCTTTTACCTAACCCCGAACTCCCATCCGGTCTATGCCGACAGAACATGCCTAAAACAGTCACATGCTTACTGTTTTATACTTGATCAGCGATATTCTTTAGCTGAAGCATAGTACATTACTTCCATTAGAGCCTGCCGCCAGAACCCGGCAATCTGCTACGATGAGTATTTCCTTGCTGCCCGCGCAATGAGCGGCAACGCTTTAATATGGATACTGATTTATAACTATGCAAACACTGCCTTTAACCTTAATTATTGTCGCTGTCGTTGCCGTGATCGGCGGCTTGATAATCGGCTACACCGTGGCCACCTGGCGCGCGCGCAATGCTCACCATAGCGCTGAAAAACGCGAAACTGAATTGCGGGCACATGCCACGGCAATGGGTCAACAAATCTCAGAGCGCGACGCACGTATTACTACCCTGAGTCGGGACATTGAAGTCGAGCGAGCCACCCTTCACGAAGAACGACAAACACAAACTTCAATTCGTGAACAGTCCGCGACCCACAAAGTTCATGCTGAAAAATCCAGACAGCAAATCGAAGAGCTTAAGGGCACACTAACGAATCGCGACCAGGACCACTCCCGCCTCAATGAACGTTACCAGCAACTTATTGCGGAACACACCCAATTAAAAACCAGCCTCGAAGAAAAACAGCTGCATTTCGATAAACAACTAAAGCTTCTCG
This sequence comes from Porticoccaceae bacterium, assembly GCA_019090225.1. Taxonomy (GTDB): domain Bacteria; phylum Pseudomonadota; class Gammaproteobacteria; order Pseudomonadales; family Porticoccaceae; genus HB2-32-21. The sequence goes on along the minus strand of JAHRWI010000256.1, from coordinate 952 downwards.
ACGAAAATAAACGACAACTCAAAAGCGAATTTGAAAACCTGGCCAATCAGATCTTCGAAAATAAAGGCAAAGCATTTACCGAGGCTAACCGACAATCCCTCGATGGAGTGCTCGGGCCTTTTAAAAAACAGATCGACGACTTCAAAAAGCAAGCTGAGGATATTCACCACAAAGACACCCAACAACAAGCCCACCTGCGCAGCGAGCTAGGTCAACTCAAGGAGCTCAACAAACAGATTACCGAAGAAGCTCACTCCCTGGCGACCGCTCTCAAAGGTCAGCACAAAATGCAGGGCAACTGGGGCGAATTAGTTCTGGAAAATGTCCTTGATCGATCAGGCCTGGTGCTGGGTAAAGACTACAAGCGGGAGGTCTCATTTAATCTGGAAGAAGGTGGCCGCGCCAGACCCGACGCCATCATTTATTTGCCCCAGGGCAAACACCTGGTGATTGACGCCAAAGTATCCCTTAACGCCTATACCCGTTTTGTTAACAGCGAGGATGAAGCTGAGCGCCAACTGGCCCTGAAAGAGCATGTCGCCGCGTTTGCCAGCCGCATCAAAGAGCTATCGGATCGTAATTACTACAAATTGCCGGGCCTTAATTCGCCAGAAATGGTGTTTATGTTTGTACCCATCGAATCAGCTTTTGTTGAAGCGCTAAAGGCCGATGAAGCCCTGTTGCTTCAGGCGATCGAACAAAATGTATTGGTAGCGACACCGACGACCATGCTCACCAGCCTTAATATCGTTCGCCAGCTTTGGCGCTATGAAGATCAAAACAAACACACCGCCGAACTGGCCAAAAAAGCTGAGGGCGTCTTTAAAAAGCTCAACAGCTTCCTAGCCAGTTTTCAGAATGTTAAAAACGGCCTCGATAAAGCCCATGAAGCCTATCAGAAAGCCGAAGGACAGCTGATCAGTGGCAAAGGTAATCTGGTCAAACAGGTGGG
>JAHRWI010000255.1 GCA_019090225.1 Porticoccaceae bacterium | reverse complement strand
TAACCAGTTTTCATCATCTCGCTCGGTAAAATCTTCCCGGGCGTGAGCACCACGACTTTCTTTTCGCTCTTCAGCGGCCACCGCCGTTGCTTCGGCTACTTCAAGCAAATTTTGTAATTCAAGGGCTTCAATTCGAGCGGTGTTGTAAGCGTTACTCTTGTCATCAATACCGACACCTTCGATTCGCACACGCAACTCAGCGAGCTTGGCGACACCTTCCTGCATAAAATCGCCACGGCGGAATACGCCAAAGTGGATTTGCATAATGGTTTGCAGCTCTTTGCGGAGATCTGCAACGGAATCCGTACAGGGGTTGGTGTTGATGCCATTAAGGCGAGACATAGCCGTTTCAAGATTAGCCTCAGTAGCATCCTTCAGTTCGATACCTTCGCGTAGGGCTTTTTCGATAAACAGCCCGGAAGAGCGACCAAACACCACCAGATCAAGCAGTGAATTACCACCCAGCCGATTGGCGCCATGTACGGATACACAAGCCGCTTCACCACAGGCGAACAGTCCCTCGACCACATGATCACTACCGTCGCTATCAGGAACCAGCGCCTGGCCATGAACATTGGTAGGAATACCGCCCATCATGTAATGACAGGTCGGCACCACAGGTACCAAATCTTTGACCGGATCAACATGGGCAAAGGTTTCTGCCAGCTCACAAATGCCCGGCAAACGACTGTGCAGGACGTCCTCACCGAGATGATCAAGCTTAAGAAAAACGTGATCGCCTTCCGGCCCGCAACCGCGGCCTTCGAGGATTTCCAGCACCATGGAGCGAGCCACCACATCACGACCGGCTAAATCTTTGGCATTGGGCGCATAGCGCTCCATAAAGCGTTCACCGTCTTTATTGACCAGGTAACCACCCTCACCCCGGCAGCCTTCGGTAACCAGCACACCGGCACCATGAATACCGGTGGGGTGGAATTGCCACATCTCAATATCCTGGACAGGAAAACCCGCCCGCAGCGCCATGCCAATGCCGTCGCCTGTATTGATATGGGCGTTGGTCGTTGACGCATAGATGCGCCCGGCACCACCGGTCGCTAAAACCGTGGCCTTTGACTTAATGTAAACCACTTCGCCGGTTTCGATCTCTATAGCAATGACGCCGACCACCGCGCCATCAGGATTCTTAACCAGATCAATGGCAAACCACTCGTTAAGGAAAACCGTGTTGTTTTTCAGATTACCCTGATAAAGGGTATGCAACAGGGCGTGACCAGTTCGGTCAGCTGCCGCACAGGTACGCGCTGCCTGCCCACCGTTACCAAAGTCTTTGGACTGGCCGCCAAAAGGCCGTTGGTAAATACGTCCTTCCTCGGTACGAGAAAACGGCAAACCCATGTGTTCAAGTTCATAGACTGCTTCTGGCCCCACAGAACACATATATTCAATGGCGTCCTGATCACCGATATAATCGGAACCTTTGACCGTATCGTACATATGCCACTGCCACTGATCTTCGGGATCATCACTGGCAATGGCACAGGTGATACCGCCTTGAGCGGAAACCGTATGTGAACGAGTGGGAAATACCTTGGTAATGACCGCTGTTTTATATCCGGACTGAGCCAACTGCAAAGCCGCGCGCATACCCGCTCCGCCGCCACCGACAATTAGCCCATCAAAAGAAATGGTTCGAACATTAGCCATTAACTCAAGTCCCCCAGAGAATTGCGATTGCCCAGACCACATAGGCCAGAATCACCGCAATCATACCCAATTGTAAAAATACTCTGATAGCCGTCGCTTTAGGACCCATGAGCCTTACGGTTACGTAGTCGGTCAATACCGCCCACAGTCCTATCCAGGCGTGAGCCGCAAGGGACAAGATCGCAAATAAACTCAGCAAACGTACAAGAAAATGGCTATGCAGGGTTTTCCAGTCCCCATAGCTAACATCGCCACCACATACCAAGTAACCAAAAATAAACACCAGGTACACAGTCATCACCACTGCGCTGACCCGCTGGACTAACCAGTCTGATAAACCGCTGCGGCCGAAGCTCGTGACATTACCTACAGCCATAGCCATGCTCCCGCCAGAATCACTAACACGACCGCGCTAAGCAAAACGATCTTCGCGCCACGTGCGCCGCCTTCGAGGCTTTCACCGATGCCGAAATCCATAATCATGTGACGAACACCAGCCAGCAGATGATAGCCCAGTGCCGCCAGGATTCCCCACACAATGAGTTTTGAAATCGGGTTTGCCAGGGTTTCTTTGAGAGCGTCGAAGCTCTCCTCAGAGGCCAGACTGGCATCCAGCATCCACAGTAAAATGCCTACAGCAAAAAACAACACCACACCGGAAACCCGGTGCAGGATAGATGCGTAAGCGGTAATTGGGAGATCGATCGTTCCGATATCAAGGTTAACAGGTCTTTTATCGTTCACAGTGGTTGACACCTTTTCGGTTGTTCTTTGTAACAAGATACGTACCTTGCTAGATATGCACTTTCACTAATAGATATTACTCGGCGAACTTGTTCCAGCTATCTTGTCTCGACTGCATTGCCGGACGGGGAAATCAAATTGATAGACGCAACATCAGACATAAAAAAGGGGTGCCCAACACCGAAGGAAACCCCCTGTTGAACTAGCGACTCTGCCGGTTGTCAACGCGCCGAAGTATAGGTGCATTATTTTCCGATTACAATGTGCAGCGTATCCGTTTGACCCTGTCATCACTACCGCTCTGGCGCTCTGGACATTATTCCAGAAATCTGGCGCTTGCCGAAGAAGGTCTGCCATATAAGGCTCTCAGCACCCACTAAAAGCGCGCAGACCCCGCAATACTTGACAGCCGATAGTACAGCCTATTAGAAAGGCTCCCTTATGCACCCTCTAAATTGACAAATACGCACTGACAGATATAGTCTCCGGCCTCTGCAACTTTCAGGTCTACCGGCGAGGCTTAACTTGCCCGCTTTCCCAGGAGAACCCCATGACAGACAAAAAGGCCGTTTTAAGCATAGACGGGTATGACACAGCGATAAACTTACCCGTTCTTTCAGGCACCCTGGGCCAGGACGTTATCGACGTTAGCTCCTTAACCGCCAACGACATATTCACCTTTGACCCGGGTTTCACATCGACCGCTTCATGTGAATCAAAAATCACTTTTATTGATGGTGCAAAGGGTATTTTACTGCACAGAGGCTACCCGATTGACGAACTGGCTGAAAAAGCCAGCTACCTGGAAACCTGTTATTTACTGCTCAATGGTGAATTACCCGACGCCACCCAAAAAGCTGAATTTGAAGATATCATCACCTCTCATACCATGGTCAACCGCTCCATTGAGCAGTTTCTATCAGGCTTCCGCTACGACGCCCACCCTATGGCCATCATGTGCGGCGTGGTCGGCGCCATGTCTTCTTTCTACCACGACTCCATAGATATTGAAGACCCCACCCACCGCATGATCACCGCCCATCGCTTAATCGCCAAAATGCCCACACTGGCTGCCATGTGCTACAAACATTACGTCGGCCAACCCTACATGTATCCGAAAAATGATCTGACTTATGCGGAGAATTTTTTACACATGATGTTCGGTACGCCCTGTGGCACGCCCAAGGTTAGCCCGGTTCTTGCCAGGGCCATGGATCTACTATTTTTGCTCCATGCCGATCACGAACAAAATGCCTCCACTTCAACCGTACGGCTGGCCGGATCGTCTGGCGCCAACCCTTTCTCATGTATTGCAGCGGGTATCGCCGCGCTCTGGGGGCCGTCCCACGGCGGTGCTAATCAGGCCGTACTGGAAATGCTTAACGAAATCGGTGATGAAAAACATATCGATACCTTTGTTAAGCGTGCCAAAGACAAAAATGATCCCTTCCGACTAATGGGCTTTGGACATCGGGTCTATAAAAATTTCGACCCTCGTGCCAAGGTGATGAAGCAGGCTTGCGATGATGTCCTGGCTGAACTCGGCTTAGACAACGATCCACTACTAAAAATAGCCAAACGCCTTGAAAAGATAGCCCTTGAAGACGACTATTTTGTCAGCAAAAAACTTTATCCAAATGTCGATTTTTATTCCGGCATTATTATGAAAGCGCTCGGCATACCGACCGAGATGTTTACGGTTATTTTCGCCACTGGCCGAACCGTTGGCTGGATCGCTCACTGGAATGAAATGATCAGCAATCCCTATAAAATAGGTCGTCCGCGACAACTCTATACCGGACCGAGCCAACGCAGCATCCCCTCGGTAGATGAACGCTAATAGGGGCTATCAAGTATAAAAGCTGACGTAAAACCCTATGATCAAATGTGAGATAACATAATAAAATGGTCAGTTACGCAGCTGACACTCATCGCGGCAACGTACGAAAACTCAATGAGGATTGTTACGAGGCTGACCCCGAACTCAGCCTCTGGTTAGTGGCCGACGGTGTTGGCGGACATGCCAGCGGCGATGTGGCAAGCAAGTTAACCCGAGCCACCATCCGGTCGGTTTACCTTGAATCGGGTGACCTTGTTAGCGCCATCGAGTCAGCCCACAGTGAAGTCCTCAATGCCATCGCACGCAAAGAGGGCGGTTCGAATATGGGCTCGACCGTTATAGCCGCG
>JAHRWI010000254.1 GCA_019090225.1 Porticoccaceae bacterium | reverse complement strand
CCAATATGATCGAGCCTAGTACGAACGCGGAAGCCCCATACCCCGCTCAGCAATATTATTGAGCACCATTTCATTATTCAGCGGTGCGATCTTCAATAAGCGAGCAAAAGGGTAGAGATCAAAAATTCCATATTCTTTGGTAAAACCGTTGCCACCAAAACACTGTAAAGACGCATCAATGGCATTGCACGCTGCGGTTGATGCACCAAACTTTGCCATATTGGCTTCTTCACCACAGGGCCGCCCATTATCAAATAACCAGGCACCTTTACGGGTCATCAACGAGGCCAGTTCTATTTCTGTTTTGCTTTTAGCCAGGGGATGTTGCAGCGCCTGATAAGCGCCAATGGGACGATCAAAAACCACTCGGTCGTTAGCGTATTCCACCGCCCGGTCCATAGCGTATCGCCCCATACCACAACACATGGCGGCCAGGATCAAACGCTCGGGATTGAGTGATTCAAAAAGAATATCGAAGCCCTTACCGACTTCACCCAGCACGTCTGTAGCGGCAACTTCTACGTCATCATAAAATATCTGATACTGTCTTTCTGGCAGGGGAATACTCAAGTCAATAGGATGCATCTCGATACCTTTGGCTTTGGTATCAACAATAACAATGGTAAAGCCATCGGTCTTGCGCTTAACCTCGCTAAGATGTTCATTGCGGGCCACCACCAACATATAGTCGGCATCACCTGCATCGGTAATAAAGGTTTTTCGGCCATTAAGTTTATAGCCACCTTTACCATCTTCTTTGAGCATAGTGCTCAGACGAATAGTGTTAGTGCCTGCGTCTGGCTCGGTAATAGCAAAACAAAAACGAATATCACCCGCGCAACCTGTAGCCAGGTATTTCTGTTTTTGCTCCGCTGTACCATGGGCACCGATTGGCCCCAAGGACATGGTCGCCCCGACCACCAGGCTTTGTAAGGGAATACCCTTGTCAGCCAGGCCTTCCTGCAAGAGGACCATTTCGAGTATGCCCAGGCCTGCACCGCCGTCGGCTTCTGGCACCATGATACCGACAAAGCCATCTTTAGCGACTTGCTGATACATCAAGGAGGGGAATTCGCGCTTTTCTGCGCATTCAAGCCAGTAGTCCCGACCGAATTGCTTGAGCAGATTACCGCCGTATTCGTAAATCATTTGTTGTTCGTGGCTTAATTCAAAATCCATTTATGTTTCCTTTATTTTAAAATTTGATATGAATAAAGCCCGTACGAACAAAGTTAGTATGAATGCGACTAATAGGACCTCGGCAGACCCATCACATGTTCGCCGATAAAATTAAGCACCATCTCGCTATTAAGCGGTGCTGTTTTCATCAGGCGAGCGATGGGATAGAGATCAAAAATGCCGTACTCCTTGGTAAAGCCATTGCCGCCAAAGCACTGTAACGAAGCATCGATAGCATGCATAGATGCTTCCGCCGCTGCATATTTCGACATATTCGCTTCCGCACCACAGGACAGGCGTTGATCAAATAACCAGGCTGCCTTGCGGGTCATTAATGACGCCATTTCAATTTCTGTTTTGGCTTTAGCCAGAGGATGCTGGAGCGCCTGATAGGCACCTATGGGACGATCAAAGACAACACGATCATTAGCATAATCCACAGCCCTGCCCATCGCATAACGACCCAGGCCAGTACATACCGCTGATAAAATAATTCGTTCAGGGTTTAATGATTCAAAAAGAATATCAAAGCCTTTACCCACTTCGCCGAGAATGTTCTCCGGGCCAATATCAACATCATCAAAAAATATCTGATATTGCATTTCGGGAATCGAAATACTGACATCGATAGGCTGCATTTCGATGCCCGGCGATTTGGTATCGACGATACACACCGTAAAACCATCGGTCTTGCGCTCGACTTCGCTGTGGTGAACATTACGGGTCACCACCAGCATATAATCGGAACCTTTCGCATCGGTAATGAAAGTCTTTCGCCCGTTGAGTTTGTAGCGACCATTACCGTCTTCTTTAATCATAGTGGTGGCACGCATGGTATTGGTGCCCGCGTCTGGCTCTGTTATCGCAAAACAAAAACGCAAATCACCGGCGCAACCGGCGGGTAAATATTTTTGTTTTTGTTCCTCAGTGCCATGATCACCTATGGGGCCTAAAGACATGGTCGCACCGACCACCAGACTCAGCAGCGGAATCCCGACATTGGACAAACCTTCCTGAAACAAAACCATTTCGAACATACCCAGACCAGCACCACCATAGGCTTCAGGCACCATAATGCCGACGAAGCCATCTTGAGCGACCTTTTTGTACATTTCAGTTGGGAATGCACGGGTCTCGGCACAATTTACCCAGTAGGCTCGATCAAAGTCTTTGGCGAGGTTTTGGCCATACTCGTAAATCATTTGCTCTTGTTCGTTAAGATTAAAATCCATCAAAGTTCCTATTTTTCAAATCAATATTTAGCAAAGTAATACAGTTTTCAATAGTCAAAAATGGCCTTAACTTAAAGGTCAGTATGAACGAGGCAAACCCATCACGTGCTCGCCAATATAATTAAGTACCATCTCATTATTAAGCGGTGCGGTTTTAAATAGACGCACCATAGGGTAGATATCAAAGATACCGTATTCCTTAGTAAAGCCATTACCACCAAAACACTGTAAAGACGCGTCAACCGCATGAATAGACGCCTCTGCCGCAGCACACTTGGCCATATTCGCCTCCGCCGCCGAGGGCTCACCCTTATCAAACAGCCAGGCTGCTTTGCGGGTCATTAATGAGGCCATTTCAATTTCGGTTTTGGCTTTTGCCAGGGGATGCTGCAAGGCCTGATAAGCGCCGATGGGCCGATCAAAGACCACGCGGTCATTAGCGTACTCTACGGCTTTGCCCATGGCATAACGGCCAATACCGGAACCGATAGCTCCCACCATCACGCGCTCGGGATTAAGACATTCAAAAAGAATTTCAAAACCCTTACCCTCTTCGCCTAAGATATCTTCTGGGCCTAAATCAACATCGTCGAAGAACAACTGATACTGCATTTCCGGTAGTGGAATGCTCACCGGAATAGGTTGTGCTTCTATGCCCTTGGCTTTGGTATCGACAATAAAAAGCGTAAAGCCTTCGGTTTTCTTTTTAACTTGCTCAAGCGGTGTGGTACGTGTGACGACGAGCGCATAATCCGACTCGACAAAATCGGTAATAAACGTTTTTGCGCCGTTTAAGCGATAGCGACCATCAGGCTTTTTGGTAGCGATGGTGGTGGCCTTCATGGTATTGGTACCAGCATTCGGTTCGGTGATGGCGAAGCAAAAGCGGGTTTTACCGGCACAGGCGTCGGGTAGGTAACGTTGCTTTTGCTCTTCGGTACCGTGATCGCCAATGGGTCCCAGGGACATGACCGAACCAACGATATAAGTCAGCAAGGGAATACCGTTGTTGGCCAGACCCTCGGTAAACAGTTCCATTTCGAGCAAACCTAAACCAGCACCGCCATAGGCTTCTGGGGCCATAGTGCCAACAAAACCATCCTGAGCTGTTTGTTGATACATCTCTGTGGGGAAGGCTCGGCGCTCGGCACACTCCATCCAGTATTTACGGTCGTAGGTTTTAGCCAGATTGTCGCCGTATTCGTAAATCATTTTATGTTCGTCGGATAAATTAAAATCCATTGCTCAAGTCTCCAGTAACTTTTTGATAGTCAGAAGCGTACTAATATGACCGGGGCATACCCAGCACATATTCACCAATATAGTTCAGTATCATTTCATTGTTGAGGGGAATCGTTTTTAGCAAACGTGCCATAGGATAGATATCAAATATGCCATATTCTGTCGTAAAACCATTGCCACCAAAGCACTGCAAGGAAGCATCTACGGCGTGACAGGCTGCTTCTGAGGCCGCAAATTTTGCCATATTCGATTCAGCGCCGCAGGGTTCACCCTTGTCAAACATCCAGGCCGCTTTACGGGAGATCAGGGCGGCCATTTCAATCTCTGTTTTGGCCTTAGCCAGCGGATGCTGTAAAGCCTGATAAGCACCAATGGGGCGATCAAACACCACCCGATCATTGGCATATTCAACCGCTCTACCCATCGCATATCGGCCCAGACCCGCGCAGATAAAACCCACTAAAATGCGCTCAGGGTTAATAGCATCAAACAGGACTTTAAAGCCTTTATCGACTTCGCCTAGTACATCTTCTGGGCCAACATCGACATCATCATAAAAAACTGAACACTGAACCTCGGGGATTTTAATGCTGACCGGGATTGGGTGCGTCTCAAGGCCCTTGGCTTTGCAATCGACAATAAACAAGGTAAAGCCGTCGGTACTACGTTTTGCCTCATCCTGCGAGGTGGTTCGCGTCACAACGATCATATAGTCGGCATCACTGGCATCTGTGATAAACGTTTTCGCGCCGTTAATTTTGAAACGACCATCGGGCGTCGCCACCGCGTTAGTGGCTGTGCGAATGGTATTAGTCCCCGCGTTAGGTTCGGTGATAGCAAAACAAAAGCGAGTTTTACCGGCGCAGGCATCGGGCAGGTATTTTTGTTTTTGCTCTTCAGTACCGTAAGTGGAAATCAGGCTCAGACCCATGGTTGCGCCGATCACCAGGGTTAACAGAGGAATACCCGCTTCGGCGAGGCCTTCGTTGAGCAGGCCCATCTCCATCATGCCCAGACCGGAGCCACCATAAGCTTCCGGCACCATGACCCCGACAAAACCGTCGGTGGCCACCTGCTGATACATATCTTCCGGGAAAGCACAGCGCTCAGCATGTTCCATCCAGTGCTTACGATCATAAGTTTTACTCAGATTCTGACCGTATTCGTAAATCATGCGTTGTTCTTCAGATAGAGAGAAATCCATGATTTTGCACCTCGCTTATTAACTGTTTTTGTTGTGAATTTTTATTTGTTTTTCAATTTAGTCGTTTTCTATATCGGCTACTGTATTTAGTACCGGCTAATAAGACTTCGGTAATCCCATCACATACTGGCCGATATAATTGTGAATCATCTCATTATTAATCGGCGCAGTTTTTACAAAACGCACTAGCGGGTAGAGGTCAAAAATACCGTATTCCTTGGTAAAACCGTTGCCACCAAAACACTGTAGGGAAGCATCCACCGCTTTGATAGCCGCCTCGGAAGCGGCGAGTTTCACCATGTTAGCTTCAGCGCCACAGGGCTGACCATTATCAAATAACCAGGCGGCTTTGCGGGCCATTAACGAAGCCATTTCGACCTCGGTTTTAGCTTTAGCCAGGGGATGCTGTAGGGCCTGATAGGCACCGATGGGGCGGTCAAATACAACTCTATCATTGGCGTACTCAACGGCTCTACCCATGGCATAGCGGGCGATACCGCTGCATAGGGCTACACCGAGAATCCGCTCGGGATTGAGCGATTCGAACAATATATCAAAGCCTTTATCGACCTCTCCCAGAACATTCTCCGGACCCAGATCGACATCATCAAAAAACACCTGATACTGCTGTTCTGGCAGCGGAATACTCATGGGAATGGGCTGCATTTCAATGCCCTTAGCTTTACAGTCCACAATAAACAGGGTAAAGCCGTCGGTCTTGCGCTTTACGTCGGTAAGGGGCGTGGTGCGCGCCACCACCAGCGCATAATCGGAGTCACCAGCGTCGGTAATAAAGGTCTTGGCACCACTGAGCTTAAAGCGGCCATCGTCAGTCGGCTTACCCAGAGTGGAAATACGAATGCTGTTGGTGCCCGCATCAGGCTCAGTAATAGCAAAGCAAAAGCGAATATCGCCCTTGCAGGCATCGGGCAAATAAAACTGCTTTTGCGCTTCAGTACCGTGCTCGCCAATAATAGACATCGACATACAGGCACCCACCACCAGGCTGAGCAGCGGCACGCCTTCGTTGGAAATACCTTCGAGGAACAACAGCATTTCCATCATGCCCAGGCCTGAGCCGCCATAGGCTTCCGGAACCATGATACCGAGAAAGCCATCGGCTGCGACCTGATTGTACATTTCTTCTGGAAAGCGATGGATCTCAGCATTTTCCATCCAGTAGGCACGATCATAAGTCTTTGCCAGACCCTTACCGTACTCGTAAATCATGGTTTGTTCGGGGGACAGATCAAAATCCATTCAAAGTGCCTCTCTATAAAGTTCAAACGAGATAAAGCTCAAACGAGCCGATAAAATTCAAAGGGGTAGGCTAGTCACCAAAACCCATCCACAAAGTATAGCCAAGCTCTAATCAAACGAGCCACAGTAAAGATCTGGCGACCATCATACAATGACTATATTCGACCTGATAGTCACCCAGATAAGTCTACCTGGGGAGCAGAAACCCATCATACCCACGCTTGCTAACAAAGGGCTTTTCGGCATAATGAAAGTCAACTTTATTGCCCCTGACTGACTAATGAATCACCTGCTCGCTTTAACCGTTATAACTAACGACCGACCCGGCGTGGTTGAGTTGCTCGCTGCCACAATCAAGAAAAATCACGGCAACTGGCTGGAAAGCAGCATGTCCCACCTGGCGGGGAAATTTGCCGGCATTTTATTAGTCAGTGTTGCTGAGAATCATCGCGACACGCTTATGGATGCCCTCGATTCACTGGCTAGCTCGGGGCTGCGTATCACCATCGAGAATGCTGCTTTGGCGCAAGCCCATACCTGTGCAAAACACTCGTCGCAAAAGCCATCCAACCAGCGTATTAGTATCTCGGTGACCAGCAATGATCGACCCGGGATCGTCGGCGAAATCAGCAAAATTCTCGCCAGCCAGTCTGTGAACGTCGAGGAGCTGAGCACCTATTGTGATAATGCTCCAATGAGTGGCGAGTCGCTATTCCATCTCAGTGCTAGCCTTGACCTACCCAACCATCTCGACCAAGAAGGCTTACAGCTAGTTCTCGAAGCTGTATCTGATGACTTAATCGTTGAGTTTGATCCGACATAGAGCGATCAATCGTAGCTCGCCAATTTTAAAAAACGCACAGAGCTTTTATAAAGCTTATAAGCCAGCTAAGCGCAAAGCCTCAAGATGGTGCTGAGCATCAGCATCGTTTTTATATTGCAACTGTGCGACAAATTCCTCGGCGGAAAATCCTGGTTCCATTCTGAGGACTTCCGCAGCCTGCTGTTCCGCCGACACAGCATCATTGAGCTGAGCGTAGCAGGCAGCAAGATAGGCATGATGCTTGGCACCGAGGGAAGATATTTTCTTAAAGGTGGCCACAGCATCCTGATAGCGACGAGCGGAAAACTGAGCAAAGCCTAAGTGTGTCAGGCGATCATCGGGACTGTAAGGATCAACCAATAAAGCTTGCTGCTGCATTTCAATACCCGCCTCAGCGTCACCTATCAAAACCAACAATTCCCCGTATTGAGAAATAACCCGAGGATCATTGGGGTTTAACTCAAAAGCCCGCTGTGCGTGAAACAGCGCGCGGTCGTAATTTTGCTGAATGGTGTACACACCCGAGAACACACGATGGCATTCAAAATCTTCATCATCCAGGGCCAGGGCCGCTCTTAAATCCTTTAATATTTCCTCTGTCGCTGCTTCGTCATCCCGATAACCACGAAATAAGGCCTGACCGATGACGCAAGCGCGCCAGGCAAAAGCCTGGGCAGAATTGGGATCGGCTTCAACGGCCTGGCTCAACAGCTCATAAGCCATGGCGTTATCAGATTGAGTCCTGAGGTGATGATGATATTTTCCGCGCAATAAATATTCATAAGCCTTGAGGTTATGGGTCGGTTTGTTGTGCGTTCTCTTTAAATCAGCAGCCTCAATCCTGCTAGGCAGGATGCTAATGACCTTGGCAGTTATCTCATCCTGGATCAGAAACACGTCATCAAGATCACGATCAAAACGCTCTGCCCATAGCTGCTCATCGGTTTCGGTATCGATCAATTGAGCGTTAATCCTTGCCCGCTCACCCATCTTACGGACGCTGCCCTGGACGATATACCGAGCCCCCAGCGCTTTACCGAGATTATTGCCCTGGCCACTTAGCTCTTTATAAGCAAACGAGGTATTACGGGCGATAACGAACAAAGAGTGCAATTTGGACAAGGCAACAATAATGTCTTCGGCAATGCCTTCGGAGAAATACGCTTGTTCGGCATCGCCGCTCAGATTCTCAAAAGGCAGCACGGCAACAGATGGCTTGTCGCTTAAACTCGCCGCTCCGTTGTTATGATCCTGATGGTTTGATTGCCCGTTTAATTGATCAGCCCCTGGTGCCATAGTTTTATCGATCTGGATATCTTGCGCACTGCGGCTTAGGGCCCGGCGCAGACCACTACCCATCGGCGATAAAGTTACACCGATGATCACCACCAGGGCAGCGAAAGCACTTAAGGCGGTTTCGTTATCGTTAAGCCAGGTGACAAATTGATTAAAAGTTTCCACAGCCAGTTCTGCTCAGTTCCTGTCGGCGTTCAGTAAATCTTCCGGCCAGATGGGTTCGAGTGCGGCCAGCAAATTCTGGCCTTTGTTTTTAAAGAGGATCGCTGCTGATTCTTTGGCGAATGCCAGAGAAAACCGGGGTTCGCTTGTTTTTGCACCATATAAAGCTTGTCGTGCACCCTCGGTATCGCCCAGGCCGCGCGAGCCCAGGCAAGATTAAGCCAGGTCCAGTACCAGCCGTCATAAGACTTAAGACCGTTTTGGGCAGCCTGCTCAGCCTGGGTATAACGGCTAAGTTCACAAAGCGTTGCTGTTCGAAAAGTCTCGAAAAGATAGACCTGGGGTGACCTGGGTGATAACAGTAAAGCTTGTTCGTTGTATGGCAGGCCCCGAGCCGGTTGTTGGTCAAGCATCAGCGCCAACCCCAGTGCAGCAGATGCCAGCGCGTAGTTAGGCTGCTTACTGATGGCCTTTTCCAGCAGCCGAATAGCTTCCCGTGGTCGACCCGTATAGCCATAACAGGAGCCGAGCGCAAATAGCGCGAGCGGATCATTAGGTGCAGATTCAAGGGCCTGTTGACCCAGTGTGTAGGCCTCCGCGATATCCCTGGCCGGGTCTTCACTGTAAAAATTGGCGGCCTGCCAACAGAGTGAGCGAGCCAATTCAGCTTTGGCTGGAACGTAATTAGGCTCCAGCAAAAGTGCCTCACGCAGTAAGGGTTGTTCCTCAGCCAGCAATTTCCTACTAACGCGAGCATAGGATCGGCTGCCGCGCATGACCAGGCCCCAGGCATCCAGGTTTTCGGGTAACGTACTATTAGCGCGGGAAATTTCAGCACTCCAGATTTCGTCCCCTAAGGTCACCGCAATGCCCCTGGTTATATCGTCCTGTAGCGCGAAAATCTCCGCCAGTGGTCGGTCATACTGCTCTGCCCATAAATGCTGGCCGTTGTTGGTATCAATCAACTGCACGGTGACCCGCAGGCGCTCACCCATTATTCGCAGACTGCCTTCCACCACGTAGCGAACTCCCAGTTCTTCACCCACCTGGCGGATATCAACGGCTTTGCCTTTGTAGGTAAAAGACGAATTGCGAGCAATAACAAAAAAGCGCGGGTTGCGAGACAGTAAGGTAATCACATCTTCTGTGATGCCATCGGCCAGGTAGGCCTGTTCCGGGTCGTTAGATAAATTATCGAGCGGCAATACCGCCACCGAAGGTTTACCGGCTTTGCTAATGGCATCAGTCGTATCGGCAGTACTGGCTTGGCCCGTGTCGCTGTCTTGCACTGTGTCTTTGTCTTGCCCTGTATGCAGCCCGCTGGTTGCCAGCACTAAAACCGCGAGCAAGGCGATAAAGCCCAGGGTCATTAGCGCGACATTGCGCCAGTCCGATAAAAATGCAGGACGTTTTACCTGGTTCATTACCTGAGAAGGCATACGCGTCCAAACCAGGCGCACGACCACAGCTACACCGGCGATAATCGCGATGATGGCGGCGATCGCACTCAATGATGATTCGTTATTAGCCAGCCATTCCAAAGTTCAAGCCACTCCCTGCTATTTTTATGATTATTACGTCACTGCATATAAGCCGAGAAGTTTAGCTTAACGGCTTAGGCTTTGTAAGCGAGGTGGGTAACGGGGCCAGGGGGGATAAAGGCGCGAACCAGGGCAATCTAACTGCGCCTGTCTGAAGCAATGATATTTTGATCTCTTGTCGGATTGAGGGGGGAATCTTGCTCACCGCCTTGTTCAGAGCCTGGCAAAGAATTAAGCGGAGAATCGGGAGAAGAACTGGACGAGGCTTCCGAAAATAAGCGAAATAATTCCATCATCCTCACCTGGGTTGGGTCGGTAACAATCGCCATGCCAGGCTTAACACCGACTTCAGATACCTCAAAGGCGCGCATGGTGTTGCATATCTGGCCGTCGAGCCGGACACCGATGCCTTGTAAGCCCACCGCGTTACCGAGTTTGCCAAACATTTCCAGGGTCAACTCGCAGGCGGTAATCACAAATAGCACATTGTGCTCAGGCCAATTTTCGCGCGCCTCGATCATCTTTTCGCCAATGTAATGCACGGTGGTAATAAACAGCGGGACGACTCTTGTCTTCGGCAGGCTGTGTACGCATTTACCGATAAAACATTGTCCGCATACTGGGTTGTCTGCATCGTGAATACAGGCGTCTGTAAATCTGCCAGATGGACATTCAAAGGGTTTGTGGCAATAGGAAAAACCGGCCACTAAAACAGCGTCTGGTTTGACTAGTTTCGATTTAAATTCGTCGACACTTCTTAATTGATAAAGAAAAAAATCACCGTCCCGTCGATAGCTCTGGGATCGCAACAGGGTTTTTGCCAGGCCTAAACCATGTTTAATCGGATGCCGCCAGAAATAGCTACCCAGCTTGCCGCTGTAATCATGATGATGAATATAAGACAGGGTCTTCCAGGGCAGGTTTTTACGGGTGTGACGGCGAATGCCCGGTAAGTTGGGGTTCTTCTTGAAGGTTCGCAGTGGCTCTTGTTCGGCCAGTTGTGCCGCGCGCGAGTCCCAGCTCTGCTCAGCCTCACGCCAGTCAGCATGGCCTTGCCAGAACTTAACTGGCTCGCTCATATCCTGATGGAGTCGTATTATTGGAGCGAGATAGGAGGAGGAACATTCAAACAGGCCGTTTAGGATCGTTATTCTCAGTCTGGCACAGCATAATAAAACCGCCACATTTTCTTCGACCAGTTGCTATTCAAGCAGCCTTTATTCGACCGGCTTTTATTCAATCAGTCCTTTGAGTAAAACACCTATGCCATAGGCCATAGCCGCTGCAAAACCACCGATAGCGACGGTTTCTATACCACCAATTCTTCTACTTTGATTCACAAACTGGGCTTTCTGTGCGCCGACCCAGAAAAACGCAATACCGGTCAGAATAGAACTCCACAAAAAGGTTTGCGTTACGAGGCCGGGTACCAACCAGTTAATCAGGTAGGGCAATAAAGGAATCAAACCGACTAGCAGAAAGGCTATAAAGGTGGCGAACCCAGCCTTACTCGCATCGTGGTCTTGCAGGGCCATGCCGTGCTCTTCCTGCAGCATGGTATCCACCCACTGATCAGGGTCGGCTGTGATGACATCAACCACCTGCTCCAACAATTCACCGTCAAAGCCTTTGTTCAAGTATATCTGGCGTACTTCTTCTCGCTCACCTTCTGGAAATTTG
>JAHRWI010000253.1 GCA_019090225.1 Porticoccaceae bacterium | reverse complement strand
CTTCAAGCGAGTCATGGCCAGACCGGGATAGCCGCAGGGATTAATGCGCTGAAAAGGCTCCAGGTCCAACTCGGCATTGAAGGCCAGACCGTGGTAGCTATTACCCTTGCGAATGCGCAGCCCAAGGGAGGCTATTTTTGCTTCATCGACATAAACACCCGGTGCTTTATCGCGATTCACGCCGGCTATGCCGCAATCGGCCAACAACTGCTTGATGCTGATTTCAATGGCACAAACCAGTTGACCCACATTGAGCGATAGTCGTTTCAAATTAACCAGCACGTAAACAACAATTTGACCGGGGCCGTGATAGGTGACCTGGCCACCGCGATCGGCTTTTATGACCGGAATATCACCCGGCATTAACAAATGCTCGGCTTTGCCCGCCTGGCCCTGGGTAAATACCGGCTCGTGCTGAACCAGCCAGAGTTGATCTCGGGTATCCCCATCACGCTCATTGGTGAAGGCTTTCATTGCCTCAAGGACCGGCAGGTAGGCTTGTAACCCCAATTGGCAAACCTCCAGTGAGCCTGTCACAGCCATCTCGCGACTCCCGATTCCCAGTTCATAACTGACTTTTCACAACACACTTTTATAACTAACTGTTTACAACTGACTCTTTACAACCCACCTTTTACAAGACCATACGAACCAGAGAGCTAGTCTTTAAATCAGAAAATATAGCCTGTAATTGTTCTTCACCGGTGGCGGTGATGGTCACGGTCATAGACTGATAGGTGCCGTTACGGCTGTCTCGCACGGTGATAGCTAACTCGTCAAAACCGGGCGCATGGCGCTCCATCACCACCATCACGTGAGAACGTAATTCTTCAGATTTATTGCCCAGCACTTTTATCGGATAGGCGCAGGGGAACTCTATTTTAGGAGGATTTTGAGGTGAGTCGAAATCAGTCATCCGCCAAATAAGCCCTTAATGAATAGCATCATATGATCCCAAAGACGGGCGAAAAAGCCGGCCTCAGCTATGGGGTGACCAGCCCGCAATGACACCTCTAACAGTTGCTCACCCTGGTAAGCAACTGTTAATTTGCCGAGTTCGCCAGTACTGGTTAGGGGCGCTTTGATAATCGTATCAACGTGTATATTGACTTCTAGCAGCTCGCGTGTGCCACGAGGGTAGGTCAGAAAAATATCGCGATCGACTACCAGATCGACCATATCCTCCTTACCAAACCACACCGGGTTCGCGGCCTGAATCACATCTCCAGCGTTATAAAGAAGCGCGGTCTCATAGTAACGAAAACCGTAGGACAGTAGTTTCTGTGACTCCTGCGCCCTGGCTTCTTCGCTGTTGGTGCCCATCACCACCGAGATCAGACGCATGCCATTGCGCTCGGCAGATGCCACCAGGCAATAGCCCGCCGCCTCTGTGTGTCCCGTTTTCATGCCATCGACTGATTTGTCGCGCCACAGCAAACGGTTGCGATTGGGTTGCTTAATGCCATTAAATTCAAAATACTTTTCTGAATACAGCTTGTAGTGTTCAGGGTGATCAGCAATTAAGGCCTGAGCCAGTAACGATAAATCCCGAGCCGTGGTCAAATGCCCCTCCGCAGGCCAGCCGGTGGCGTTGAGGAAGTTAGTGTTACTCATACCCAGGAGGGCCGCGCGCTGATTCATGACATCGGCAAATGCCGATTCACTACCGGCAACGTGCTCGGCTAAAGCCACCGTGGCGTCATTACCAGACTGGATAATAATGCCTCGGAGTAGCTGCATGATGGGAACCTCAGTACCTTCCCGAACAAACATTTTAGAACCACCCATCTTCCAGGCATTAACGCTGATGGGTACATTGTCATCCTTGGAAATCTTACCGCTGCCCATTTCGCCCGCAACGACATAGCTGGTCATCATTTTGGTCAGACTGGCAGGCGGCAGTTGCTGGTCGGGATTTTCCTCGACCAGAATTTTACCGGTGTTAGCGTCAATCAATATCCATGATTTAGCAGAAATTTCGGGCGGCGCGGGAATCAATACCGCCGCCTGTGTCGAAGTCGAGATGACAAGCAAGCCCAATAAGGCGATAAGCAAAGTTTGGGTCGGCAAAAGCGCTGACACTTTAAATTTATGCATAGATATAAATCCTTTCGATAAACCTGAAGTATTCAATAAAGCTGCCCTAATAGAAGGCCGTACTCGTTTAGCGAGTAAATCAACGTCCCAGTCAAAGCTTTAATAACCCGCCAGTTATAAAGCCGGACGAGCGGAATTGTAGACCACAAAAATTTCGGAACGTCCCTTTTGCTGAAGATCATCTCGCAACTGCTGCAGTTTTATAACATCGGCAATCGGTCCGACGATTACTTTAAACAGCGAGGTATTCTCCACGGGATGGACTGCCTGCTCGATAACCACCGGATAGGTAGTAAGCCCTGACACCTGCAGACGGTGCTGTGCTGCGGATTGATAAGAACTATAAGCTCCTATCTGTAAAAACCCGCTTATCTCTGAGTTTCGTTGAGAATTCTGCGAAGCCGCTGCGGCAGGGAAAGGCTCCGTAATGGCAGGGATCCTCGGGGCTTGCACAGAGTTTTTCTGGAAATTATGAGGGTCGATAGCCGTCACTTCGACTCGCGCGGTACCTTGTCCCGCATAGCCCAATTTTTTTGCAGCGGCGTAAGATAGATCGATAATACGGTCGCCATGAAATGGCCCGCGATCATTAATACGAACAATGACACTGCGATTATTGGCTAGATTACGAACCTCGGCATAAGCAGGAATCGGCAGGGTTTTGTGAGCTGCGGTCATTCCATACATGCTGTAGGTTTCACCGTTTGCAGTGTGGTTGCCGTGAAACTTGGTGCCATACCATGACGCCATGCCGGCCTCCCTGTACCCCTTAGCGGTGGGCAACAAGTGATAGGTCTTGCCATTGACAGTGTAGGGGTTTTTATTGCCCGCCCGAGTAATGGGATCCTGCCTTGGTACCGCATCGGCAATCGTCGAGACATCGACATCATTCCAGGGAGCCCCATCTGGAGCCGTGGGCCCCCGGTAGCCCATGTCCGTACAGCTCGCCAATAAGTAGATAAACGAAACGGCAAAAAATATCTTAGGCGAAAAATTATTGAGCGGCACTATTGACCTGCTTTATCTTGACTTTCTCCGCCCCGATCTTGTCAGCCCCGACCTTCTCTGCCAACAGTTCACTCAACTGGGTAACGGCCATGGCATATCGAAAGCTGGTGTTATAGCGGGTAATGACGTAAAAGTTATGCAGACCCAGCCAAAATTCAACACCAGACTTACCCTGTAGTTTTAGGGGAATAGCCTTTATCTCAGGCGACAAAACCTCAGCTGCCAAATTATCACTCGCTATTGCTGAGACCACCGGCGTAAAACCCTGCTGCTCAAGGGCTGCCAAAGTCAGCTCAGGCTTGATCGCCTTATTGACAATATCGCGGTTGTATTGGCCTTTTATCCTTGCCCGCGTAGTGATAGGGGCACCCGTTTTCCAGCCGTGACGTGCAAAGTAATTGGCAATACTGCCAATGGCATCTACCGGGTCATTCCAGATATCAGCCACGCCATCACCGCTGTAATCAACCGCGTAGGCCCGGTAGCTACTGGGCATAAATTGCCCATAGCCCATGGCACCGGCATAGGAACCGGTAAGGTTTAGAGGATTCAGGTCTTGCTCGCGACTAAGCAACAGGAAATTTTCTAGTTCCTGGGTAAAAAAAGCACTGCGCTTAGGGTAGTCGAAAGCCAGCGTGCTTAGGGCATCAATCACCCGGTAATTACCGGTCATACGGCCGTAATAGGTTTCGACACCCAGGATGGCAACGATAATTTCAACCGGTACGCCGTAATCTGCCTGAGCTTTCTCTAAGGTTGAACGGTGCTCCTGCCAAAATTCAACACCCTGGCGCAGGCGTTTGTCGGTAACGAAGATTTTGCGGTAGTCTTTCCATTCCTTGACCCTTTCTGCGGGCCGGTTCATGGCGTCAACAATGGATTGTTTATAGGTAGCCTCAGCAAAAAGTAATTGCATATCCAGCGGATCAAGATCGTGATCTTTCACCATGGTCGCAATAAATTCTTTAGCCTGGGGGTTGTCTCCGTAATTGCGCGACTCTTCCGTATGCCCCAAAGTTGAGATCATAAAAAGCGCCGTTGCCAGGTACTGCCACTTTATTTTCACGCCTACTGCCCCATCCTTTTTTCTTCCGTGCTGATAGCCATAAGCATACCAAAGCCCAGCAACAAGGTCACAATTGCGGTGCCACCATAACTGACCATTGGTAGCGGCACCCCCACGATGGGGAGCATGCCCGAGACCATCCCCAAATTAACAAATATATAGACGAAAAACGTCAGCGTAATACTACCGGCTAGCAAGCGTCCGAACATAGTTTGGGCGCGCAGGCTGATAAAAACACCCCTGAGGATAACCGCCAGATACAGGAGCAATAGTAATATTACCCCCAACAAGCCATGCTCTTCGGATAAAACAGCAATAATAAAATCTGTGTGGCTCTCCGGCAAAAAATCCAACTGAGATTGCGTACCCTGGAACCATCCCTTACCTGAGAAACCACCGGCACCAATGGCGGTCGTTGACTGAATAATATTCCAGCCTGCGCCAAGTTTGTCAGATTGAGGATCAATCAAGGTCATAATGCGCAATTTCTGATAGTCACGCAGCAAATAAAACCAGAATAAGGGTGCCGCCGTCAGGGCCAGAACTAGTGCTCCAAACATATAACGTTTGCGTAAGCCCGCCAAAAACAGGACGAAACTACCTGCAGCGAATATCAACAATGCGGTACCCAGATCTGGCTGTATCCCAACTAACACCGCAGGGACGATAATCATAGCCAGGGCCACCATTACTACAGTAAACCTGGGCGGCAATAAACATCTGCCCAGGTAGCTCGCCACCATCAATGGCACAGCAATTTTCATTAATTCTGATGGTTGAAAACGAAAGCTTCCAAGATCGAGCCAGCGTTGCGCGCCTTTTGCACCCACTCCGACAAATATCACGCTCACCAACAAAACTAGACCACCGCCATAGAGCACAAAAGCCCATCGCTCCAGAAACCTTGTTGGCATCTGCCCCACCACCAACATGGCAACCAGACCCGCTGCCATAAAAATGAGCTGCCGTTTTACGTAGGTGAATTGCTGACCGCTTGCGCTGTATAAAATCATCACACCAGTCGCCATCAGTGCGACCAACAACAACAACAGTGTGTAATCGATACGTGGGCCAAACGAGGTTCGACTGCGCCCGTAGATAGTCGAGCCATGATCTTTTAGCTGGCGATCAAATTCAGCCACGGCGTTCTACGTCCGATGCCGGGAGACCTAATTTCGATTCTGAAAGAGGAGCTCGATCAGGCGGCGAGTTGAATAAGGCATTAATATCCGTTTCCGGCTCTGGATCAACAAGCGGATAAAACGCCAAAAATGCATCGATCACCTCGCGGGCAACGGGTGCTGCTGTAGAACTGCCATGCTCTCCGTTTTCAACAATAACGGCCACAGCGATACGCGGATTATCTGCGGGAGCAAAAGCGATAAACAGGGCGTGAT
>JAHRWI010000252.1 GCA_019090225.1 Porticoccaceae bacterium | reverse complement strand
TCCTGAGAGTGCCAGACCTTTAATGTTGTTTTGATCGAAACCCTTGTTCCGACTCTTTATGTGCGCCCATTCCTCAACGAGTAGTTCTTTGGCGCCACCGTATTCCCCATCGATGTCATAGTGGATGTAGTCTTTAATCTCCTTTTCATCGGTCATTTTACGCTTCCTTGTAAATACGATTGATGACCTAAACAATAGCCGGAGAATTGAACGCCTGCCAGTTATCCCGACCTATAGCCGGCCTGGTAATGTTTGAATATCCTGGCGTAGTCTTCATCAAAGGAGCCACGCCAGGGCGTTTTATGCAGCAAAATTAACTTGCCTAAAACTAAGAGCCGTAACCCTCAACTGCTTTAATTTCGAGGAAGTCGGTAAAACCATGATGGCCCCATTCACGGCCGTTACCGGATTGTTTATAGCCACCAAAAGGCACACCGAAACCACCAGAGGCACCATTGATGTGAACGTTGCCCGCTCGAATTTTCGAGGCAACTTCTCGGGCATGGTCAATATCACCACTCTGAATATAAGCCGCCAGGCCATAGGGTGTGTCATTGGCAATACCAATGGCCTCGTCTTCGGTTTCGTAGGGGATCATAGTGAGTACCGGACCAAAGATTTCTTCTCTCGCGATAGTCATATCGTTGTTCGCCTCAGAAAAAACTGTAGGCCGAATAAAGTAACCCTTGTCGAGTCCCGCAGGACGACCCGTACCACCGACGACGACTTTGGCACCTTCATCTATGCCTTTTTGAATCAGGCCTTGAATCTTGTCGAATTGCAGCTCCGAAACCATTGGCCCCATGGTGGTATCGTCAGCAGTCGGATCACCTACGAGCACTTTTCCAGTGGCTTTGGCTGCTGCTGCTTCTGCCTGGGCCATTTTGGCAGCGGGGATCAACATCCGAGACGGTGCATTACAGGATTGTCCGCCATTGACATACATTTGCTTTACCCCGGCAGCGACTGCCGCATCCAGATCAGCATCATCGAGAATGATATTAGGCGATTTTCCGCCTAATTCTTGAGTGACACGCTTAACGGTCGGCGCGGCGTTCTGTGCAACCAGCGAGCCCGCGCGAGTGGAGCCAGTGAAAGACATCATATCAACGTCGGGATGAGTGGAGAGGGCGGTACCCACCACAGCGCCTTCGCCATTAACCATATTAAACACACCGGGAGGGACGCCTGCTTCGTCCATCACCTGGGTCCACAGGTAGGCAGATAATGGGGCGACTTCGCTGGGCTTGAGTACCATGGTGCAGCCAACGGCAAGGGCCGGAGCCACCTTGCAGCCGATTTGATTGACCGGCCAGTTCCACGGCGTAATTAAGCCGCAGACACCGATGGGTTCTTTGAAGACTCGGTGCTCACCCATGTCCTCCTCAAACTTGAAGTCTTTAAGTACACGAGCAGCTTCCTGTAGATGGCCCTGTCCACATCCGGCCTGAGCGCCGTGGGCGAAGCCCTTTGGCGCACCCATTTCCTCACGGATAGCTTCAGCGATATCTATATAGTATTTTTTGTATACAGCAACGCAAGATTCAAGCAGCTCCACACGCTCTTTACGGGAGGTGCGGCTGAAGCTTTCAAAGGCTGCTTTTGCTGCGGCTACGGCTTTGTTGACATCTTCTTCAGCACCCAACGAGATATGAGCGCAGACCTCTTCAGTAGCAGGGTTTATAATATCTAGCTCTTTTGCCACTATGGGGTCAACCCATTTGCCATTGATGTAAAATTGTTTGTACTCTCTCATTATAATTTTCCCCATATTAAGATCATAAGTTAGATCACTTTAGTGGTTTTAATGTGCTTAGTTTTAACCTTCTAGTGTGAGCTTCAAACACCTCGCTTAATTAATGCTTACGATAATTAGTTTCTGCTCCATGCGCTTCATAAGATAACTCTTTATAAGATAACTCTTTATAAGAGTAAATGACTGAGATAAAAACGTGCACGGGTTTCCGAATATCGATCAATCACCAATCCCGCCAGGGCAAAAATCAATAAGCCAATAGCTATGGCGTGACTAATATGATGATGGGTGAAAGCAATTAATAAGGCGCCTAGCAGAGCGAAGCCCCCAAATAGATAACGCAAGTTTTGGTAGTTATCGACTACGGCTTGCATACGGTTTTGCTCGACACCTAGTACGCTTTGCTGGGCGAACAGGTCTTCATTATGCAGAGTATCGAGCAGTGTTCGAGCGTTCTTACCGTCTCTAATCAGTAAGGAGGTGCCGGCTGTAGCCAGTAGCAGTGCGACCATCGCCAGGGTAATTGCGAGTGCCGTAGAGAATTGGTCGCTAAATTTAAGCCATAGCGTCAAGGAGCAGAGGCCTAACACCAGGCTACCGCCGAGAATGCAATACATTTCCGCAGCCTCGCTAGTGAAGTAGGTTTCAATAGCGAGTGCAGTGGTTTCTATATTTACAGTCATGTTTTGAAGCCGCCTTTAAATATTTGAGGCCAATATTGTGTACGGCACGAGCTCCTAACGTGGCGGTATTTATTGAGGCGTAATTTTATACAGTGCCGTGTTTAAGTCAGAGCTAATGTAAATATTACCTGCATCTGAAACAGCTACGCCGGTCTGGATATAAACCGCAGGTGTGCTTTCCGCAGGTGCCAGGCCAATGGCCAGATTGCGTGCTATTTCGCTAAGTTCACCGGTTTTTACGTTAATTCGGACAACGCGCTGCTTGCCCACTTCAGCCAGAACAATACTGCCATCTGGCGCAACATCGAAGCCCTCAGGTTTATCGAGACCTTCAGCTATGACGGTGATATCACCATCGTCAACATCCACTTCCAGTAGCTGGCCATTAATAACGTCACTGATATAGACCGTATCGTCGTCGGAACCGGGGCGAAGTGCTGCAAGACCGGGCATATTCTCAAGAAGGGTTTTGCGCTCTTCACCGTGGTCACCGGAAACCACTAACAGGGAACCGCTACCGGGCTCTGCAACCAGCACTTCATCTTCGTTAATAATCACTGCATCGACTGGTTGTTTGAAATTATGATAAGTCGCTAATATTTCATGGCTGTTGCGATCATAAATCTCGACAGCATTGGTAAACCAGCTGGTAGTGACGACATTGTCCCCCTGTATGTTGACCGACATAGGCAGCTCAAAGGTATCGCGCAAGGCGCGCTTCATATCGACAACCTCGCCACTATTGCCATCAACCGTGCTGTAAGTGAACAAGTCGGCCAGCAATATGGTTTCGTTGCCTAGCTCATCACTATATACATCCAGGCCTCCAGGCACAGACAGTTCACTGCTAACGACTTTGCGGGTGTTACCGGTCCGGGTGTGGATTTGGTAGACCGCATTGTCATTCATGTTGGTAATAAATAATTCATCCTTTGAATTAATAGCCAGGTTATCGATACCGGGCTCAACAGTCGCGACAAGGGTTTTCTCACCTGTTTTAATATCGACGCGAACCATACGGCCGAGGGCGGTATCGGCGACATAAAGGTTGTCGTTACTGTCGAGATTCGCGGCGACGGGGATTTTGAAGCCGGTAGCCAGGGTGGTGAGTTCGCCACTGTCGACATCGACTCGGACAGCCTTGCCTTTAAATAGAAGCGGGCCGTAGAGATAGCCATCTTTATCGAAATCGAAGCCGTTTAAATGGCCCATATTCTCGATAACTTTACGAGGTTCCTTTATGCCTTTGAGATCCAGTTCCCACAGCGCATCACCCCATAGGACCTGAGTGACAAACAAGCGACCATTCTTGCCGAAGGCTATTGAGTTAATGCCAGGTAAATTATCGGCAACCACAAAAATTTCACCATTGGGACGACGGGCATGAACCTTACCCGTGAGGATAGATGTCCATACCAATGTGCCGTCTGGGCCAAACTCCAGATCATCGGCCATGCCCTGGGGTGGCCCGACAAAGACGGTTGACTCGCCGGTGGTGGTATCAATTTTATGGATACTTTGACCCATAACGCTACCCGCGTAGTAATTATCGTCCTTGTCAAAGGTGGAGCCATGAATACTTAAAAAGTCCGAGCCACCGACCAGGTATTGCACCAGATAGGGATCTTTAGTGCCTTCTGATTCAAGTAAACCTTTGGCTTGATGCTGTGTATCTTCACTACAGGCGGTAATACTTAACAGCAGGCAGGCACCGACAGTGGCACCAAGCCTGATTGGCCAGGGTCGGGTAGTGCTAGGTTTTGTCATTGACAGATTCACGGCTACACTCCTATTATTTACTTTAATTATTATCTATAACTATATGATTAATATTGTTTATTGTGATCTTATTCTGTGGGATGGCTCATCTATTGGGAAGATCAACGAGCTTTCTCGCCATAGCAATTCGCTGTATTTGCGCGGTGCCTTCAACAATATCCATCGCCTTTACATCACGAAACAGTTTTTCAACGATGTGATCGCCTCGTGCTCCGGCCAGGCCCAGCAACTCCATACCGAGACTAGCGGCCTCAAAGGCGGCGGTGGGTGCAACGGCTTTAGACATGGAGGCTTCGACGATATTAGGTAACTGATTGTCGGCCAACCAGGCGGCTTTGAGGCAGAGTAGCCGTGCCATACGCATTTTTCGGGCAACACGCTCTAGCTTGTCCCTTACCCTGGGATCCTCCAGCATCTGATTTTCTCTGGCGAAGGCCAGGGTTTCATCCAACGCAGAACGACCGATCCCGACCGCCATGGCGGCGATCAAAGGCCGCGTCGCGTTAAAGGTCGCCATAGCGCCTTTAAAGCCCTGCCGAGTTTCATAATAACTTTCGCCACCCAATAAGTTCTCGCCGGGTACTCGACATTCTTCCAGCCGGAATGAGGTGGATTCGTAGGCTTTAAGGCCCATTTTTTTCTCGATATGAAAATCCTGCAAGCCGGGGAAGCCGTGTTCGACGATAAAGGCTCGGTGTCCGTCCCGGCCCAGATTAGTATCAATAGTTGCCCAGACCAGAATAAAGTCCGAGCGACTGGAATTCCCGGAAAACGACTTATTGCCGATCAATACCCAGTCGTTGCCATCTTTAACCGCCCGGGTCTGGATGCCAGCAACATCTGAGCCTGCTGCTGGCTCAGTCATGGCGAAAGCACCCCAGCGAGGTTTGTCTAATTCGATAAAAGGGCCTAAATAACGTTCTTTTTGCTCCTCGGTGCCCATGGAAATGATCGCGCCTTCACCCAATCCGGGGCCGGGCGCAGAGACGGCCACACCTCTATCCCAATAAGACATTTGCTCAGAGACCAACAGGGTAGAGCGCGAGCGACCGATTTTCTTTTCAGTTTTTCCGGACGATGCTTTGCTTGGATCGGCGCTTTTACCCTTGGTCTTATCTGGACCTCGGTAGCGAGTCCGGCCAAAACCCATACCGACCAATTTTTCGAAATAGGGATGATCTGGCGGCGTCGGCCGACCCAGGCGGTCGGCCTCCAGGCCCAAAGGTCGCATATGCTCGCGACCCAGGTCGTCCATACGTTGAATACGCTTTAAGGTAGAGGGGTCTATTGAAAAATCCATGGTATTAACTCGAGTTTGTTACTTGTTTTAGCTGGCTTGCTCAGCTTGTTTGTTTTGCGGGCTTCTATAGCTGACCGGCTGAATGCGTCGACTTAAGCATCCTGTGCGGCCAATGCCGATAACTCGACGAGACCTTCGTTAGCACAGATATCGCGACCAGCTATTTCTCTGGCCAGATCGACACCGCCTGCCATAAGGCCGAGGGTGCGAGCCTCACGCATATATTTTTCCAGAGGTAGATCTTGCATAAAGCCCTGACCACCAAAAATCTGCAAAGCGTTTGGGGTGATAAACATAGAGGCTTCAACGACTTCAACAAAAGCTGCTGCTGCGGCTGATTCAAAGGGCTGATCAGCATCTGCACGACTAGCGGCGTCCTGTACCAATAACCGAGCGCCGTCGACAACGGTACGCATATCGGCTATCAGAAAAGCGATGGCCTGATGGTGAGCGATAGGTTTGCCGAAAGCTACACGCTCCATCGCGTACTCCCGCGAGGTCTCTGCTGCGACGCGAAAGACGCCAATCATCAGTGCAGCAGTGTAGAGCTGCCAGCGTGCCAGAGCTTTCGCCGCGCCGGCTTTGTTGTCCCAGCGTTTTGCGATGGGCACTGGATTGTTTTCATCCCCAAAGACCAGTTCTCCGGCACCCGCTGCACGAAGGCCGCTGCCTTTCACAGGATTAATGCTAAAGCCCTGAGTGATCACCGAGGCACCGTTATGATCTAAGACTACAACCAGGTCTGCATGGTTCGCAGGCACCCAGGGGATAAGGCCTTGATAGCCAGGTTCACTACCTTTATCAAGATAACGCAGACTTGATGCGGAGGGCTGTGGACCATCATCCCAAATCAATAAAGCACGGGCATCAGGTTTATCGAGTAGGGAAACGATGTATTCTTCGAGGGCGCTATCGCCACCCACATCTGCGACCGCGTAGAGTGCGGGGCCAATACCGTCGAGCGCCAGAGCCGCGCCTGGATCACCAAAACCCAGCTCCTCAAGGATGACGGCTTTAGCCGTGCTGCCTAAGGCTGCACCACCGAGACTTTCAGGTACTTCCAGGCTCGCCAGGCCCATCTCAGCATAAGCGGACAACACAGATTCGGGAATGGCTTTGTCGGCCTCGAAATCTCGGTAATTTTCGGAAAGCATGTCAGTGGCAAACCTGCGCACGACATCTTGAATCATGCTGATATCTTCGTTGAGCGATAAATCAAACACCTTACGAACCCCTTGTAGATGACTTTTTTGCTTATACGATTAGCTTAGATTAGTCGTTATTTTGCAG
>JAHRWI010000251.1 GCA_019090225.1 Porticoccaceae bacterium | reverse complement strand
TTTGAATATGCCTGTCACGAGGGTAATCACGCGATGACAGGTATGCTGGGCGGCGCGCGGCAGATGGAGAAAGAGGCTGCCAGCGCGGCGCTTTAAATCGTAAAGGCTACAAAGAGCGGTAGGTTTAAATACTGCTAATTAAACAAAAACCTCCAGCAGCTTCTGTCGGAGGTTTTTGTTTTCTACTTCTTCCAAATAAGCATTGCAGTGGACTTTCTCGCCCACTGAGGTGCTGTCAGTAATAATCTCTTTACTCTCCTGGGTTTATCTGGCGTGGGGGTTTGATACCACCTTTGTTCAGCCTTCCACCGGTTTTGCTTGCTGGAATGTCGACGTTCTTGATAGTTCTCTGGAGTGCTAGTGCGAGGAGAGATTCTCTGATCACTAAGCTTATTAGCGTCTTTGCTAATTGACAGCGAGTGTTGGATCTAAGAGGGCAGCGCAAGCGTGGCGGAAAGGTTCTTTCTAGCTGTCCCCCCTCTCATTTAGAATGGTTGAAGGCTAGATAGAGAAGGCTGGATAGGGGGTTTTAAGTATCTGAGGCGAGGGCTTGGTTTGTTCCCCACTCTCTCGCTACGCTCGCGAGTGAAGCCAGAAGTTAACAAGCCAGCTTGATAACTTCTGGCTTGTATTACATTGATGCCTGTTAGGGGGTTCTTGCGGCGAGGGGCTTATAAAGATCTGGGCTCTACAGTTGAGGTTTGAAACTGCGATCTATAAAGCCGCTTATCGCTTACTGCAACTTAGCCATTTCGAGAAGTTCAAGTACGTCCTGAACCTGGATGCCCCAGTATATTCCCCAGCCACCAATAATTACGATCGAAATGCCCACTGCTACTAAGTTCAATGTTTTAGTTGTCATGATTACTCTCAATAAGCCCTAGGAAAACCCGATCCAGCGACCGGCAGACGCGACACTAAACCATATCAATAAGCTAGTAATGGCCACCAGCTTGACTACCATGGGTGACACAGTTTCAGGCTGCTGTTGCGTTCCGCCCCCTGTTTCCTGTTGAGTTGCACTAGGAGCCCGGGCATAAACGGCACTGCGGATGCTGAGAATAAAAGCTATACCCATCGCCAGACCCGCCATTTTGGCAAAGAAAAACGAGTTGTGGGCAAGCTTCATAGCAATTGCCGAGGCCTCATAAATACCGGAAAGGATAATGAATACCAGCGCCAGATAGATCCATTTTTTGGTGTTCTTGATGATGATTCCTGACGGCACATTGGTTAACAGAACATTCATCATGCGTAAATCGCCGAGCATAATCATCCCTCCAAGCATGACCATGCTCGCAATGTGGACTGTCTGTACCAGCGCAAAAACACCAGATGACGATTTGGCGATTTCCGCTAGCAGCGAAGTATCCAGCCATTCAAAAATAAATACTAAATCCATCTCTCCCCCTTAGGGTTTTTCATTCAGAGCTTTTCGTTGGAAGACAACACCATATTTCGTGGCGGGAACTCACCAGCTATGGCCTAAGTTTATTCAAACGCCGCCATTTCTTCAACGCAACCAGCGGCCCAGTACATAAAGTAAGGCAGTTCTTTTTTGCAGTCCCACCAGTCATAAGCCATTGATCTGCCCACGCCTATTACGCAGAGCCACAGGCTTAGAGACAGTGCAGCACCGACCCGTATTCTTTTGGGGGGCACAGGATCATTATCCCAGCTCATGTCTGATGACCTTGTCATGTTCCGAATAAGGAGGGCATTTATACCTGCGGAGATGAGTAGTACGACTTTGATTCGAAACCAGATGCTCTGGGTCGACCTTACTGGGATTGCGTAATACAACAGCAAGCCGGAAATGACCATGACGATGAAACCTAGCATCATGGGCTTGTCTAGTCTCTCGACGATCGTAGAAGCAGGGACTTCTTTGAATGCCACGCCGAGCAGCCTTAGATCGATGGCCAGCAACATGCCGAGGAAAAGCATCAGTGTTAACACATGGGTCCCCTCGACCCATGCATACATATAGAGGGATTCGTGCAAATCTGTACTTGACTGGAAGGTATCAAGCCATGATGCAAACTTAAAAAGTAGCTCGTTGAGCATGGTTCTTAGTGTCCTTATTGTTTAAGACGAGTGCCAGCACAGGTCTATCGATATGGGGCCTATTAATATCTGCGGCCGCAATGGTACTCATAGGATTGATATTGCGCAATTGATATTGCGCAATTGATTTCCCGCTTTTGTAGTTCAATCGATATTGGTCTGCATGATGAAAGTGGTTAAAATCGTTCTCAGGTCGGGTCTTGGCAGGTTTTTCGACACAGCCTGCATTTATATACATTCCCTGTGCCCTTAAAATTAATGTTAGTTCAGGCCTAGACTTCCCTTGTATGCCTTAAGTCGGATATGCTTAAATTGCTCGCTACAACTAATTAGGGGAATCTGATTGTGAAGTTCAATTCAAAATGGTTAAGAATAATAGCTATATTGCCGGTGTTAGGTTTATTGCCAACAGGGGCTTTCGCCGCTGAGGCCAGCTACAAAGCACCTCGTGCAGCAGATGGCGTTCACCCAGACTTTAATGGCATATGGCAGGCGCTTAATGAAGCTAACTATGACCTGGAAATCCATATGGCCCGGTCGGCGATGGCTGAACGAGCAGGCCCCGCAGGCCCCGTACCAGCAAAAGCTGTGCTCAAGCTTGGTGCTGTTGGTTCAGTACCACCGGGCATGGGTGTTGTTGAGGGTGGCAAAATCCCTTACAAGTCTGAGGCGCTGAAAGTTAAAAAAGACAATCAAGCAAATTGGCTGGATCGTGATCCCGAAATCAAATGTTATCTCCCGGGGGTACCGCGAGCGACTTATATGCCTCACCCCCTACAAATTTTTCAGGGCGAAGGCTCTCTGTTCATTGCCTACCAATATGCAGCTGCGGTGAGAAATATCTTTACCGAAGATCCTGGCCCAGCCCCAGTTGATTCATGGATGGGACAAACAGTTGCTTCATGGGATGGCGACACCCTGGTTTTAGATGTAACAGGGCAAAATGGTGAAACCTGGTTTGACCGCTCTGGTAACCATCACAGCGAGCAACTGCACGTGGTGGAACGGTACACATTAATGGGTCCTAATCACATCAAGTACGAGGCGACCATTACTGACCCAGCGACATTTACCAAGCCCTGGAAAATAAGTATGCCGCTTTATCGTCGCATGGAGCCCAATGCTCAACTACTGGATTTTAAATGCGTCGAGTTTGTTGAAGAAATGCTTTACGGTCATTTGCGATTAAATCCTCTCGATTAATCTGAGTTAAGGTTTTAGGCGGTAATCGTATAGAGATCGAACGAACTGGAAATTGAAGCTACCGGTGGCAGATTACGCCACCCTACTTGAGGTCAATCTTATGTCTTTGAAAAAAATTGTTACAGCAGCTGGTTTTATATTAACTGCATCGTTCTCAGCGCAGTCAAATGCCCACCATGCCTTTGGCGCAGAATTTGATGCCAACGCGCCTCTGGTTTTGCGTGGCGCAGTGACCCAAATTGAGTGGGTGAATCCCCACGCATGGTTTCATATTGCGGTCACTAAAGAAGATGGTACAAAAGAAGACTGGAGGGTTGAAGGCGGTACACCTAACACTCTGCTGAGACGTGGTATTAACAAGCGTTCTATCGCTATCGGTACAGAGATTTTGGTAGATGGATACCAGGCTAAAGATCGTTCCAATAGTGCCAACGGTCGGAACATCACGCTTGCTGATGGCACAAAAATGTTTATGGGTTCATCCGGTACTGGTGCACCGAAAGATGGTGCAGACGCCTCAGAGCAATAAGCAAACTCTGAGCTTTAGATAGACTAGATCAGGTGGAAGTGAAAACTAGATGAATCGTATTAAAATTAACCCTGTTAAGCTAATACCCATTCTGTTTTTGCTTGCCGCCTGTAGTCCTTCTGAACAAGAACAGTCAAAAACACAAGAGATAGAACTTATACCCTTCACGCCCGCAGGTGATGTTAAGTACACCATGCAATGGGTGCTAGATCCTGCTGCGGATCACATTTGGGATTCAGCTGGTACTATCATCACCGCAGCAGGCAGCAGAGAATTGGCGCCGACAACAGACGAGGGATGGCTGGCTGTGCAACACAGTGCGGCCGTTGTCGCAGAAACTGGTAATTTACTAATGATGCCTGGCCGGGCCAGAGATGATGGTGACTGGAGAGATATATCGCTGGGTCTTGTCGCGGCCGGTTTAAGTGCTCAGGCGGCTGCCGAAGCTCATGACTCGGATGCATTATTTGATGCTGGTGGTCAAATTTACCGCGTTTGTACTTCCTGTCACTCTGCCTATATTCATGACGTCGAGAGTGCTGAAACTCCCTAGCTTGTTTTCAGCAGGGTTTAGCTCCTGGGTTTATGATTCTTCAGGTTCAGGGTTCTCACAGTTACTGGTTTTAAAAACCCTTAGTCTTCAAGTCTCCTGATATTCCAAGCTCCCTTACCTTTACTTCAGAACTTAAGCTTCAGAACCCAAGTCTCCTAATATCTAAATATTCAAAAACCTGAGTCCTCAAGGTTCATCACTTAGAACTTCTTTTTTAATGTGTCCATCGCGAAACTCCAGGGTCTCCGTGTAGAAGCCTGCTGTCCTTAGGGTTACGGTCACTGTGCCCGTGCCGCGATTTTCCCAAAACCAGCCATGTATGCCGGTAAAAGGAGCCGTAAAGGCACCGCTTTCCTGTTTAGCTTTCCCGATACTAAAGCTTTCTGCATAGCCTTCCGGACCGTCAACCGGTTCACCATGAAAGTCATAGGAAACGGTATCTGTGGTGGTCCAGCTATAGAGAACGGCGCTATCCTGGTTCATCTGGTATTTGTATTCGACAAATTCAAAAGGTAGTAGCTGGAACGAAACGGTATCCTCGTGAAAGCCTGAATCTTCCTTTCGCACTGTCTCGATCGCCCTGGTCGAAGATTCTGACAAGCCCATTAGCCCCAACATCTGACCGACACCCAATGGATCACGGTTAAATTCTGCGGGCAGGATAAGCGTGACCAGTATCAGCCCAGCGACAATTAGGGCAGCTGCGGTGCTTAGCCAAATTTTAGTGTTGCTGGTGTCGGGGCTGACTGTCTCCAGAGCCCCGGTATCCGGTGTGTATTTGTTCAAAGCAGTACCTCTCAAAATTCGCAGTTTAAGCCCACAGGTAGTTGGCAAACTGATAACCTGCCAGGACAAAACCTGAGCACATTAGCATGGTATTGGCAATAAACGCGTGGCCGTGAAAGTTAGTATGTCGACGCCATTGTGTTAGGACGACGACAATAGCTGCAAGAGCAATGGCCTGCCCCATTTCTACGCCAACATTGAAGCTCAGCATGTTAGTAACAAGGCTCTCTGCCGACAGTGATAAATCTTGTAATTTCGTTGCCAGGCCAAGGCCGTGGAATAGACCAAATATAAATACCGCAGCTCTGGCATCCAGCTGAACCCCGAACACCTGTTTAAAACCATTAATGTTCTCGAAAGCCTTGTAAGCAACTGAAAGCCCAATGATGGTGTCAATTAAATAGGCATTGACGCTTAATTCGACTAGCACACCAATCATTAAGGTGATGCTATGGCCGAGGGTGAAGAGGCTGACGTAAAGCAGAACATCTTTCATTCGGCGCAGAAAAAACACCACGCCGAGGAGGTATAAAAGATGATCGTAGCCGGTGACCATGTGCTTGGCACCCAGGTACATAAACGGCACGATCGCTGAGCCTTCGAGACCTTGTACGAAGTCGGCGTTGGCGTCGGATATGTTGTGGGCCGTGGCAGCCACCGACACTAGCGTCAGGCTAGCAACTAACCAGAAACGGAATTTAAGCCACTCGAGTTGCTTGGCTGAGCTAGTTGGAGGATCGTATTTAATTGCCATTTCTCACACCTTGTGGAGGTCAGCAATATTACCGTGGAAGCTTCATTAATGCCCGCATTTTCCTCTTACGCTGTCAACATTAACCTTGATTTGAGGGCGTGGTTTTCAATTTTAAGCACAAACCTCAAGCACCAGGGCCTTGTCTTTTTATGACGGCTTTTATTTCACGTTTTTGGTTGCATTTCAACATTGGCAAAGGCTTAATACTTCAAGGTTAACCGCCGGTAACAATAGCTTCCTATTAGGTAACGTATCGCCAGGGGTTCTGTTGTTGATCCGGGAGAATTGTTTGACTCTGACAAATCAGCTATCGCATTCGACTATCCATCACCAGCAATGACTATCCACCAAACCATCACCAGCAATGACTATCCACCAAAACCAATGGAGTAATAGACTATGAGCAGCTTAGGCTTTGGACTTATTTCCGCGGACTCACATATTGTTGAGCCTGCAGATTGTTATACAAAATATATTGACCCTAAATTTCGTGATCGTGCCCCCACTATTGAACGCGATGCCAAGGGTAACGATATTTACGTGATTCAGGGTATGGATGCGACTATTCCCCTGGGTCTGGTGGCCGCAGCTGGGTTGACTGCTCAGGAGCTGGCGGCGAGGAGTGAGGGCTGCACTTTCGATCAGTTGCATGAAAGTGGTTATAACGCCAAATTACGTGTCGCCGATCAGGATCGCGATGGCGTGGTTTCCGAGATCATCTACCCCTCGGTAGGTATGGTGTTGTGTAATCATGAGGATTTCGCTTATAAAACAGCCTGCATGCACGCCTACAACGAGTGGCTGGCTAACTACGTTAGCGATGCCCCTGAAGGTCGCTTATTTGGTCTCGGCCAAACCTCTGGTGCTTCTGTTGAGCAGATGATTAAGGACTTTGAGGATTCCAAGAAAAAGGGCTTCGTGGGCATGATGATGCCTGGTGATCCCCAGCATGAAGATTATGACCACCCCATGTACGATCCCCTGTGGGAATGTGCTGTCGAGCTGGATATGCCGTTATCGTTCCATATTTTGACTTCCCGTAGTGGCGGGGGCCTGCTTGGTCAGGTCCGGGGCAACCGAATCAATGGCTTTCTGGGCATTATCCGTAGCGTGCAGGATGTCATGGGCGTATTTGTGTTGGGCGGCGTATTTCAGCGTCATCCCAAGCTCAAGTTTATCGCCGCCGAGGCTGATGCTGGCTGGTTGCCCCACTACTCTTATCGTATGGATCATGCTTATGAGCGTCATGGTATATGGTTAGGTGGTGGTCAAAACCTCGAAAAAATGCCCAGCGAATACATACATGATAATGTCTGGCTGACTTTCCAGGATGACTGGGTGGCTTTTAAAGTTGCTCACCTGATGAATCCAAAACGTCTGGTCTGGGCTAACGACTTCCCGCATAGCGACGCGACCTGGCCCTGGTCACAGAAAATGCTCGAGG
>JAHRWI010000250.1 GCA_019090225.1 Porticoccaceae bacterium | reverse complement strand
ATGGATAAACTCGGTATTCCGGTGATCGATCATTGGTGGCAAACCGAACTGGGCTGGCCCGCCTGCGCCAATTGTCTCGGGCTGGAGCTATTGCCAGTCGTGCCCGGCTCGCCTACTAAACCGGTGCCGGGTTTCGATATTCGAGTACTCGATGAAAATGGCGCAGAAGTGGCGGCGGGGGAGATAGGCGTACTGGCCATTAAACATCCTTTGCCACCGGGTTCGTTTACGACCCTGTGGGGCAATGACCAACGCTTTGTGTCGTCCTATTTTGAAAACTTCCCCGGCTATTACGAAACCGGAGATGCAGGCTTTATCGACGAAGATGGCTATGTATTCGTCATGGCTCGTACCGATGACGTAATTAACGTAGCGGGTCATCGTCTATCTACGGGGGCTATGGAAGAGGTTCTGGCCGCCCACCCCGATGTGGCTGAATGCGCCGTGGTGGGCGTCGCTGATGCTATGAAAGGTCAGGTACCGCTAGGACTTATTGTGCTCAATGACGGTGTCACGCGATCGACGAAAGAGATTTGCCTGGAAACGATTCAGCTGGTGCGTGAAAAAATCGGTCCAGTGGCTGCGTTCAGGTTATGTGATGCGGTGATTCGCCTACCCAAAACCCGATCCGGAAAAATACTGCGCGCCACCATGCGCAAGATTGCCGATGGCGAGGACTGGAAAATGCCAGCGACCATTGATGATCCCGCTATTCTGGATGAGATCACCGAGGTTTTGCGGGGGCTAGGCTACCCTTCGGTATAATGAGAACCATTCCCGTTAGGATTGATTATATGGGTGTGATTACGTAGCATTGCATCTGCCTGCATACCGGTCAGTAAGTTTTGGTATAACAGTATTAGATTTTGGCATAAGTAGTATTTCATCATCCTATGAGTAATTGGTGCCTTTTGGCCCCAGGATTTGATATAAAGGCGCGCCTTTTATCAGTTGATCGAAGAGTGCAGGTCAGTTTTTTTTAAGGGTATAAACCTTGCTGAGAAAGATCCGCCACTCCAATTAATTAACGCAAACACTTAATTAACGCAACGATGACCGCCGGAGGTTTGAGGTTGAAACCGACAAACATTGCAGACCCAGAATACTTCCACAAGGTTGTTGACTGTCAGTATGCCTGTCCCGCACATACGCCCGTACCCGAGTATATTCGGCTGATTGCCGCTGAGCGTTATACCGAAGCCTATATGGTTAACTGGGAATCTAACGTCTTCCCCGGTGTGCTGGGTCGCACCTGTGATCGACCCTGTGAACCAGCCTGTCGCCGTGGCCGAGTCGAAGAAGAGCCTGTGGCAATATGCCGTTTAAAGCGTGTCGCAGCAGATAACAAAGATGATATTACCGAGTTCTTGCCGGCATCCGGTAAGAAGAATGGCAAGAAAGTAGCCCTCGTTGGTGCTGGCCCTGCGTCCCTGGCAGTGGCCCGTGATCTCGCGCCGCTGGGTTATGACTTGCATGTTTACGATGAAAATGCCAAGGGCGGCGGCTTTATGCGCAGCCAGATTCCCTCTTTCCGACTGCCCGAAGCGGTGTTGGATCAAGAGGTGGAATACATCACCGATAACAAAAACATCGCGACGTTTTATAGCACCCGGATCGACAGCTTAAAAGCGCTTTTGGCTAAAGATTACGATGCTGTTTTTATTGGCTCCGGTGCCCCTAAAGGCCGGGATCTACCCGATTTGCCAGGCCGCAAAGAAGGTGCAGACAATATTCATATCGGTATTGACTGGCTAGGCAGCGTCGCTTTTGAGCATATTTCCAGTGTCGGTAAAAAAGTCATCGTCCTCGGCGGCGGTAATACCGCCATGGATTGTTGTCGAACCGCGCGTCGTATCGGTGGCTCTGAAGTTAAAGTTATTGTCCGCAGCCCTTTTGCGGATATGAAAGCGTCGCCCTGGGAAAAGGACGATGCCGCTTCCGAAGATATCCCGATTATAGATAACCACGTGCCCCTCGAATTTGTTATCGAAGAAGGCAAGCTGGTGGGTATGCGCTTTGATCGGGTGCGTGCAGAATACGATGCGAAGGGGCGTCGCAAACTGATCTCTACCGATGAAGAACCAGCATTTTATCCTTGTGACGAAGTCCTGGTGGCTATCGGTCAGGAAAACGCCTTCCCCTGGATTGAGCGTGACATCGACATAGAATTTGATAAATGGGAATTGCCGGAACTCGACACAGTCACGTATCAGTCGTCGAATCCAAAAGTGTTTTTTGGCGGTGATGCGGCTTTTGGACCGGAAAATATTATTACCGCAGTCGCCCAGGCTCATCAGGCAGCCATTTCTATCGATCTGTTTTGCCAGGGCGAAAAGCTCACAAAACGACCCGGCCCAGGGGTTACCCTGGTCAGCCAAAAGATGGGTATTCATGAGTGGAGCTATGATAGCTCGGTGGTCAGTGATGTCCGTTATCAGGTGCCCCATGCCGATAAAACCGCTGCGTTGGGCGATCGGAAGCTGGAAGTTGAGTTGGGGTTTTCCAAAGATACCGGTTTTGAAGAGGCCCAGCGCTGTTTAAACTGTGATGTGCAAACGGTGTTTGTTGAGGCTCTGTGCATAGAGTGCGATGCCTGTGTCGACATCTGTCCAACCGAATGCATTAGCTTTGTAGATAATGCTAAGGAGCCTGAGTTGCGAGACAGCTTGCGCATGCCGGCTAAGAACCTTGATCAGGATCTCTATGTCTCCGACAAGTTACCAACCGGGCGAATTATGGCCAAGGACGAGGATGTTTGTTTACACTGCGGTCTATGTGCTGAGCGCTGTCCGACATCTGCCTGGGATATGCAAACATTTCTCTACCAGGTGACTAAAGCTTCCCAGATATAGGGCGTAGTAACTATGAAAACAATAGCAGCAGTCAACGAATTTGTTATTCGCTTTGCCAACGTCAATGGCACCGGCTCGGCCAGTGCCAACGCCATGTTTGCCAAGTCGATTTTCCGCATGGGTATTCCCTCGGCCCCGAAAAACATCTTCCCGTCGAATATTCAGGGTTTGCCGACCTGGTTTGAAGTGCGGGTTAGCGAGAAAGGCTATCTGGGTCGTCGTGGCGGCATCGATATCGCCGTAGCGATCAATCCGCAAAGTATGGCTCAGGATATAGCCGATCTAAATCCAGGCGGTTATTTTATTTATGACAATACCAAGCCTCTGGATTTGCGTTTGCATCGGGACGATGTGCATTTAATTGGTCTGCCTCTGACCGATATGTGCCGCCGGGAATATACCGAGGCCCGTCAGCGTCAGTTGTTCAAGAATGTGATTTATGTCGGTGCCTTGGCGGCTTTGCTCAATATTGAATTCCAGGTGTTAAAGGGATTGGTTGATGAGCAATTTAAAGGCAAGGATAAACTGGTTGCCTCCAACATTCATGCTCTTGAGCTGGGCTATCAGTATGCGCAGAAAAATTTCCAGTGCCCCCTTGATGTTCATATGGAACGTCGCGATTTGATTGGCGACAAAATCATGATGGAAGGCAATGATGCTCTGGCCCTGGGAGCCGTTTATGGCGGCGCGACCGTGGTTGCCTGGTATCCGCTGACACCATCGACATCGGTGATTGAAGGCTTTGAGAAATATGCCAAGCGTTTGCGTATTGACCCAGGTAGTGGTGATCGTCGCTACGCGGTCGCTCAGGCTGAAGATGAACTGGCTGCCATCGGCATAGTGATCGGCGCCGGCTGGAATGGCGCGCGCTCTTTTACCGCCACTTCTGGCCCCCGGTTTGTCACTGATGAGTGAGTTTTTGGGCCTGGCTTATTTTGCCGAAGTGCCTGCCGTGTTGTTCGATATTCAACGCGCTGGCCCCTCAACTGGCATGCCGACCCGTACCCAGCAATCCGATATTTTTGCTGCGGCCTATGCATCTCATGGCGATACCAAACACGTCCTGCTGATTCCCTCGGACCCTAAAGAATGTTTTGAGATGTCGGCGGAGAGTTTTAATCTGGCGGATCGTTTGCAGACGCCCATTATTTTGATGAGCGATCTCGACCTCGGCATGAACGATAATTTATGTGAGCCCCTGGAGTGGGATGATGAGCGAGCATATGATCGCGGCAAGGTGTTTTCGAAGGAAGACCTCGACGACATGAGTGAGCGTTACGGTCGTTATCTCGATATTGATGGTGATGGTATTTGCTACCGCACCCTGCCCGGCATCCACCCTGACAAAGGCGCGTTTTTTACCCGTGGCACCTCACGGGATGAATATGCGATCTACACCGAGTCGGGCGAAGCCTATGTCCGTAACATGGAGCGCTTGAGCAAGAAGTTTGAAACCGCAAAAGACCTGGTGCCCGCGCCCCAACTTCATGAAGCGAAAAAAGCTACTCGTGATGGCATGATCTTTTATGGCAGCAGCAATAATGCCTGTCTCGAAGCCCTGGATATTCTCGCCGCCGATGGCTTGCATCTTAATGCCATGCGTATACGAGGCTTCCCCTTTAGTAAAGAGGTGACTGACTTTATCGAGCGCCACGACAGAGTGTTTGTCATCGATCAGAACCGTGATGCGCAGATGCGTAAATTGCTTATTATCGAGTGCGAACTCAACCCCCGGAAGATGCTTTCTTATACTCATTTTGATGGTATGCCCATGACTGCACTGGGCGCAGCAAAACATATTGCCAGTGTACTGGGCGGCAGTAATGTAACCCCCCTTCGCAAAAAGAAGGCTGGAGAAAAAGCATGAGTTATATACGACCTGAATTCAGACATCCGGCGTCAAAAACCAATACCAGTGGTTTTACCCGTAAGGATTACGAGGGCGCCCTGTCCACACTTTGTGCGGGCTGCGGTCACGATTCTGTGAGTAATGCCATCATCGATAGTTGCTTTGAACTGGGCGTATGGCCCCATCGTGTTGCGAAGATATCCGGTATTGGCTGTTCGTCGAAAACCCCGACTTATTTCCTGGGCAAATCCCATGGTTTTAATTCGGTTCATGGTCGTATGCCTTCGGTCGCCACCGGCGCGAATATGGCCAATGGCGAGATGGCTTACATCGGCGTTTCCGGCGACAGTGACACCGCCTCTATCGGCCTGGGTCAGTTTGCTCACGTGGCGCGGCGTAACCTCAACATGGTTTACATTGTTGAGAACAATGGCTGCTATGGCTTAACCAAAGGCCAGGATTCAGCCACCACAGATGTTGGTTCAAGCAGTAAAAAAGGTGATCCTAATCCCTATGAAGCCGTAGATCTTTGCAGCATGGCTTTGCAGCTGGGCGCGACTTTTGTGGCACGGAGTTTTTCTGGCGATAAAGAACAGTTGGTGCCTTTAATCAAGGCCGCGATTACCCACAATGGTTTTGCTTTTATCGACGTGATTTCTCCCTGTGTGACATTTAACAACACACCGGCTTCCAGTAAGGGTTTTGAATTTGTCCGTGAGCATCGCGAAGCTACGGGCAAAATGGACTTTGTACCGGTGCGCTCCGAAATTACCACCAATTATGAGCCGGGTTTTGTCAAGGAAATCACGCTGCACTATGGTTCGGTTATTCACCTCTACAAAGATGACAAACTGGATTGCACTGATCGTAACAGCGCTTTGCGCGCTATCCAGGAGCATGACGAAAAGGGTCGAATACTCACGGGTTTACTTTATGTCGACCCAGATAGCCGCGATTTCCACAAAGTTCAGCAAACCGTCAAACAGCCCTTGAGGGATTTGAATGAAGAAGATCTCTGTCCTGGGGCTCGTTCATTAAATGCCATCAATGCCAGTCTGAGATAAACAAGACTTATTCATTGCCATGTCAAAATGGCAATTCTGGGTAGATCGGGGCGGTACCTTTACCGACCTGATCGCCCGGACGCCCCAGGGCTACCTCACAACTACCAAATTACTGTCTGAAAATCCGCAAAATTACGATGATGCGGTGCTCCAGGGTATTTGTGAGCTTATGGCAGTGGCAGCGGTGGATGACATTCCCCATGAGCAAATAGACTGCGTGCGCCTGGGCACCACCGTTGCCACCAATGCTCTGCTTGAGCGCAAAGGCTCACCAACCCTGCTGGTCACCACCAGGGGTTTTGGTGATGTACTGAAAATTGGCTACCAGAATCGCCCTGATTTATTTGCCCTCAATATCCAATTGCCAGAACCACTTTACGATGAAGTCCTAGAGGTCGAAGAACGCCTGGCCGCTGATGGCTCCATCGTCACGGCTCTTGATGCATCTACTTATACAGAACAATTCCGTCAGGCCTTTGCCCGTGGTTTAAAGTCTGTTGCGGTTGTCTTTATGCATGCCTATCGCAACCCTGTTCATGAATTAGCCATTGGTGAAATTGCCAGGCGAGTAGGTTTTACTCAGGTCAGTTTGAGCCATCAGGCTAGTGCGCTAATTAAATTTGTTGGCCGCGGTGATACTACCGTCGTGGATGCCTACGTATCTCCCGTGCTGCAGACCTATATGCAGCATCTTCAAAATAAACTTCCAGGCACGCGATTACTGTTTATGCAGTCCAATGGCGGTTTGACCGACGCCGAGAATTTTCATGGTCGTAATAGCCTGCTGTCCGGCCCCGCGGGGGGCATGGTCGGTGGTGTGCAAACCAGCATGGCGGACGGCTTTAATAAAGTGCTTGGTTTTGATATGGGTGGTACGTCAACCGATGTCTGGCACTTCAGTGGTGCGGGCCAAGCTCAAGCCTACGAACCGGCTTACGAAAGGGTTTACGAA
The DNA here is from genome assembly GCA_019090225.1 of Porticoccaceae bacterium. Taxonomy (GTDB): domain Bacteria; phylum Pseudomonadota; class Gammaproteobacteria; order Pseudomonadales; family Porticoccaceae; genus HB2-32-21. The sequence goes on along the minus strand of JAHRWI010000250.1, from coordinate 2,186 downwards.
ACGACGCTAGCGGGTGTAAGGCTGCGGGTGCCCATGTTGGATATCCACACTGTGGCCGCGGGGGGTGGTTCCATCTGTTGTTATGACGGCTCACGTTTTCGGGTGGGGCCGGAGTCGGCGGGTGCTAGTCCTGGGCCAGCTTGTTATGGCCGGGGTGGGCCTTTAACGCTTACCGACTGTAATTTGGTGCTGGGCAAGCTGGCCCTGGATCACTTTCCACAAGTCTTTGGTGACTCGGGTTGTGAGCCACTTGATACACAGGCAGCAGATCAGAGAATAGAGGAGATAGCCGCTAGCGTGATGGCGGAGACCGGCGAGCTTATGTCGCCCCAGGTTCTGGCCGAAGGTTTTATTGATATCGCAGTTGAGGGTATGGCGGCAGCGATTAAAAAAGTCTCAACCGAACGCGGTCATGATGTCAGTGACTATGCCCTGGCCTGCTTCGGTGGCGCTGCGGGCCAGCATGCCTGCCGAGTAGCCGAGCGTCTCGGTGTAGAAACGGTGCTGATTCATCCATTAGCCGGTGTGTTGTCGGCTTTGGGCATGGGCTTAGCTGAAATCGCTACTCAGAGTGAGCGGAGTTTGGAGTGGCCACTGACAAAAATAGATCTGAACGTGGCCTTGGCCGAGGTGATTGTAGAGTTGAAGGATCAGCTCAAAGAGCAATTGCTCCACGGTGGTGTGGGGGAGATCCAGTGGCTGGAAAAGGTTTCCCTTCGCTATCAGGGTTCTAACACGCTTATAGCCGTATCGATGCAGGCTCCAGAGCAAATGCAATTGGCTTTTGAGCGAGCCCACCTGGATCAATTTTCTTTTTTGCAGAAGGGTCGAGGCCTGGTTGTCGATAGTATTTCAGTTGAAGCCCTGGTGCCTGGCGCCGCTATGTCAGGGGAGTTTGATGCCATACCAGGTGCTCGAATCTCTCCGGCCAATACATCTACACAAGTAGTCGCTGAACAGGAAGAGCAGGTACAGCTGTACTCCAGAGGAGAATGCTGGACTGCGCCTCTGTTAGCGCGTGAGGCCTTAGTTGCTGAGCAAGTCCTTATTGGCCCAGCACTGGTGATCGATTCTGGAACGACCACAGTGATTGAGCCGGGTTGGCAGGCGGCGGTTTTGGCCAGTGGCTCACTAAAGCTTAGCCTGGGCTCTGCGGCTAGCCCCCAGCAGCCCGCTACTCGAAATTCAGCTTCGGTTGGCAATAGGCCATCCAGAAAGATTGCCACCGAACGCAACCCAGTACAGCTGGAAATATTTAATTACCGATTTATGTCCATTGCCGAACAAATGGGTGCAGTGCTAGCCAAGACGGCTCACTCGATCAATATAAAAGAGCGTTTTGATTTTTCCTGCGCCCTGTTTGATGGCGGCGGGAATCTGGTGGCAAACGCACCTCATGTGCCGGTGCATCTCGGTTCCATGGGTGAAACTGTGGTGCAACTCATTGCGGCCAGATGCGGTACTTTTCAGCCCGGCGAGGCTTATTTAGTGAATTCGCCCTATACCGGCGGTACGCATTTGCCGGATTTAACCGTGGTGACACCGGTGTTTGTCTCAAACAACGGTGCACCGACCTTCTTTGTCGCGACCCGTGCCCATCATGCTGATATCGGCGGTATCACCCCTGGCTCCATTCCACCGGATAGCACCAGTATCGAACAGGAAGGTGTGCTCTTTGAAAACTTTCAGTTGCTTAGCGATGGTGATTTTCAAGTTGAGGAGCTGACCGAAAAACTGGCTTCAGGAGATTATCCAGCACGCAATATTGAGCAAAATATTGCCGACCTTCAAGCCCAGGTGGCGGCCAATGTACTAGGTAACAATGAATTACAGGCCCTGGTCAGGGAATACGGTCTCGATGTGGTCGCCGCTTATATGGGCTATGTGCAGGATAACGCCGAAGAAGCGGTGCGTAGAGTCATTACTGGGCTTGATGATGGTCATTGCCTGAGCGTGATGGATAATGACGCTGCGATTGAGGTGGCTATCCGGGTTAATAGAAAACATCGACGCTTAGTTATCGATTTTACTGGTACCTCTGCCCAGCAAAGCAATAATTTCAACGCCCCAGCCTCCATTTGCAAAGCTGCCGTGCTCTATGTGCTGCGAACTCTAGTCGTCGAGAATATCCCCTTAAACGCCGGTTGCCTTAGGCCTGTCGATATCATTATTCCAGAAGGCAGTAT
>JAHRWI010000249.1 GCA_019090225.1 Porticoccaceae bacterium | reverse complement strand
TCACCCAGCACAAGCAAGAAAGACGGTAGACAGAAATTGAGTATATCGGCGCCCGAATAGACACCCAAAAACTGCATGTGCTGCGCTCGACCACTGGCCGCAAACGGAAACATACCCACATTGTAGGGTTCGCCCGACTGCTTTAACTGCTCTTCAGTCTGGCCCACCGAGGCGATTTCAGGATGGGTGTAGACCACATTGGGAATGATATCGTAATTCATTTCAGTAAGCTGCCCGGCGATGCGCTCAGCCACCATAACGCCTTCTTCCGAACCTTTGTGTGCCAACATCGGGCCACGCACCAGATCACCCACCGCCCAGACGCCAGGTGCATTGGTGGCACAGTGCTCATCGACAAAGATGGAGCCACGCTCATCAAGATTTACGCCGCTGTCTTCGGACAGTAGGTTTTCGGTGTAGGGTCGTCGGCCAACACAGACGATCAGCTGGTCAAATATCTCCTGAGCTTCTTTATCTTCACTGTCCTGATAGGTAACTGTGACCTTGTTACGCTTGATTTCGGTACCAGTAACACGACAACTGGTACGAATATCGAGCCCTTGCTTAGTAAATATTTTATTGGCATCTCTGGCGATTTGCTTGTCCATCATCGCCAGGAACACATCGAGAGCCTCAAGCAAAACCACTTCCGAACCCAGACGGTTCCAGACGCTGCCCAATTCCAGACCGATAACACCTGCGCCAATAATGCCCAAACGCCTGGGCACCTTGGTCAACTCCAGCGCGCCCCGGGAGTCGATAATTACCTTGCCATCGATGGGCGCAACGGGAATGTTAATGGCCTCGGAGCCAGTCGCGAGAACAACATTTTCTGCGTCAATGACTTTGACCTTGCCCTTGGCATCAGTGTATTCAACTTTTTTACCGGCTAATAATTTACCCGTCCCAAACAGGGAGGTAATGCCGTTGGCCTTAAAGAGCCCCGCAATACCACCGGTCAATTGTTTGATAATGTCATTTTTACGGGCGATCATTTGCTCAACATCAACAGTCACTGAGCGGGCGGTGATGCCGTGTTTACCGAGAGAGTTCTTGGCCTCATGATATTTCATAGAGCTGTCGAGCAAGGCTTTGGAGGGGATACAGCCTTCATTCAAACAGGTGCCACCGTTAACACCCTTGCCAGATAAATCCAGATATTTCTCAATACAGGCAACCTTAAGGCCCAACTGAGCGGCCCGGATAGCACATACATATCCCGCCGGCCCGGAACCAATTACCACTACATCATATTTGTCAGTCATTTTGACCACCACTTAATTAATACCAATATTAAACTTATTATTCAATAAGTTATAAACTATATCTCAAGCAATATCTTGGCTGGATTCTCAATCATATCCTTCACTGCCACCAGAAACAGAACCGCTTCGCGGCCATCGATCAGGCGATGATCATAGGACAGCGCCAGGTTCATCATGGGTCGAATCACCACTTGGCCATCTTCGGCAATGGGCCGCTCTTTGATGCTGTGCATGCCAAGAATAGCGGTTTGCGGGGGATTCAAAATCGGTGTAGACATCAGGGAACCATAAACACCGCCATTGGTAATGGTGAAGGTGCCGCCGGTCATATCTTCAATCGTCAATTTACCGTCCCGAGCTTTGCTGCCGTATTCAGCTATGCCACTTTCAATCTCGGCAATACTGAGCTGATCCGCATCTCGTAAGACGGGAACCACCAGGCCTCGGTCCGTGGATACTGCAACGCCAATATCCTGATAACCATGATAGACCACTTCATTGCCATCGATGGAGGCATTAACCAGTGGGAATCGCTTCAATGCTTGAACAACGGCCTTAACGAAAAAACCCATAAAGCCCAGGCGGGTACCATTGTGGACAGTCTGGAACTGATCTCTAAACTGGCTGCGCAGATCCATAATGCGGTGCATGTCGACTTCGTTAAAGGTCGTCAACATAGCGGTGCTTTGGGTGACTTGCAGCAAACGCTCGGCGATCCTTGCCCGCATGCGGGTCATGGCCACGCGTTTTTCAATACGCTCACCAGCGAAGCCAATATCAGTTGAGCCAGCGCTTTGAGTGCTGGCTGATACCACTTCGGCCGCTGGAGCTACAGCGACAGGCGCTGCGGGCGGCGGCACAAACTGAACGACATCTTCTTTGGTTATTCGACCATCTTTGCCGCTCCCTTTCACCTGAGCCAAATCGATACTTTTCTCCGCCGCCCACTTCCGCGCCGCTGGGCTGGCGATAATGTCGGCACTGGCTACGACGTCGGTACTTTGACCTATCTCGACATCAGCTGTGGACGCTGATTCCTCTAACACCGCGCCCTCGGCTTCAGTATCAAAACGCCCCAGAATTTCGCCACCAACCAAAATTGCGCCCGCTGGCTGGAGGATTTCAGACAGCGAACCGTTTTGCGGTGCCACCACCTCCAACATCACTTTATCGGTTTCTATATCGACTAATAGCTCGTCTCGCTCAACCGCTTCACCGGGCTGTTTATGCCAGGTCGCGACGGCTCCCTCCTGAACTGACTCGGGGAATACAGGTACCTTTATATCAATTAGCATTACGTTAGTTCCTTCCTGAATGAGGATCGATCAAGCCTTTATTCAACATGAGGAATTTACCCCAAGTCCTTGATTCCAAGCGCTTCATTAATAAATTCAGTTTGCTCTTCAAGATGCGATGACATATGTCCGGAGGCTGGGGCCGCCATGGCCTTGCGCCCTGCATACTGCAAATATAAAGAATGATCACAGGCATTAAGCACTGCCCGCATACGATGCTGGCCCATGTACCAGGTGCCCTGATTCATTGGCTCTTCCTGACACCAGACCACATCTTTGACATTAGGGTACTGATTCAGAGCCTCGGCCAGACGCGCATCATCGAAGGGATACAGTTGCTCGACACGAATCAGGGCAACATTTTGTAAGCCCTGAGCTTCGCGTTCTTCAAACAAATGGTAATAGACCTTGCCAGAACACATCACCACTCGGTCTATGTTTTTTGGATTGACCGGGTCATCAGCTATCAAAGTTTGAAAACTACCTTCCGCTAGCTCTTCCAACGACGATGTCGCCAGCTTATGCCGTAGTATCCATTTCGGACTCATCACGATTAGCGGCTTGCGGGTGGGTCGAATCATCTGGCGGCGCAGCATATGAAACAACTGTGCCGGCGTAGTTGGATTACAGACCTGGATATTATGCTGGGCACAAAGCTGTAAAAAACGCTCGAGCCGTGCCGAAGAATGCTCCGGCCCCTGGCCTTCATAGCCGTGGGGCAATAACATGGTCAAACCACACAGACGGCCCCACTTTTGCTCACCGGTGGTAATAAACTGATCGATAACCACCTGAGCGCCGTTAACGAAATCGCCAAACTGTGCTTCCCAAATCACCAGAGTATTGGGCGTTGATGCTGCGTAGCCGTATTCAAAAGCCAGCACCGCCTCTTCTGATAAATAAGAATCATAAATATCACAATCCGGCTGATCATCTTTCAAATGCTGCAATGGAGTATAAGGTTCACCGTCCCTTTGATTATGAACAACGGCGTGGCGATGGGAAAAAGTACCTCGACCGCAATCCTGCCCGGTCATGCGAACGCCATAACCATCTTCAAGCAAGGTGCCATAAGCGAGCAGCTCAGCCATCCCCCAGTTGAGGGGCAAGGCACCGCCGGCCATCTTGCGGCGATCATCGTAGATTTTCTCAACCTGACGCTGAACCACGATGCCATCGGGAATATGACTAATCTTCTGGGCAACTTCCTTCAATTTCTGAATCGCTACCCGAGTATCGCCGGAGGCGTCCCATTCATGGCCGAGATAGGGTTGCCAATCGACAAACAAGGCCTCATCCGGTTCGGATACCAGGGTGCTAAGCACATAAGTATCGTCATCCAGAGATTGTCGATAGTTTTCCAGCATGGCCTTAGAAGCTTCTTCAGTCAGTACAGCCTCAGCCACTAACTTTTCGGCATACAGGGTTCGTGTAGTTTTTTGCTCGCGGATTTTTTGGTACATCAACGGTTGAGTGCCCGACGGCTCATCAGTTTCATTATGACCACTGCGGCGATAACACACCAGGTCAATGACCACGTCCTTCTGGAATTCGTTGCGATAATCCATGGCCGCCAGGGTGGCAAACATCACCGCGTCCGGGTCATCGCCATTAATATGGAAAATAGGTGCCTGAACCATCTTACCGATATCGGTGCAATATTCTGTAGAGCGAGCATCGTCTTGCCGACTGGTGGTAAAACCCACCTGATTATTCAACACTAAATGCACGGTACCGCCGGTTTTATAGGCCCGGGTCTGGGACATTTGCAGGGTTTCCATCACCACACCCTGACCGGCAAACGCAGC
>JAHRWI010000248.1 GCA_019090225.1 Porticoccaceae bacterium | reverse complement strand
CTACCACCACCGATGTCGATAACTGGCCTGGAGACTGTGACGGCGTACAGGGTCCAGACTTAATGTTACGAATGCAAAAACATGCCGAACGATTTGATACACAAGTGATTTTAGATCATATCGAAGAAGTCGATTTAGGACAACGTCCGTTTACCCTGAGGGGCAGCAGCCACTATACCTGCGACGCCTTAATCATCGCCACCGGTGCTTCAGCCACCTATCTCGGCCTGCCTTCAGAAGAGGCTTATATGGGCCAGGGCGTCAGCGCCTGTGCGACCTGTGATGGTTTCTTTTACCGAGATCAAAAAGTCGCCGTGATTGGCGGCGGCAACACCGCCGTCGAGGAGGCCCTGTATCTGTCCAATTTATGCAGTGAGGTGGTTCTGGTTCATCGACGTGATGCCCTGCGGGCGGAAAAAATCATGCAAGATAAAATCATCAATAAAGCCGCCAATGGCAATATCACTCTGATGTGGAATCACACCCTTGCTGAAGTACTGGGCGATGCATCGGGGGTTACCGGCATGCGTGTTGAAAGCACGGAAGGCAAAGGCGCGACCGATATTGACCTGTCCGGCGTCTTTATCGCCATTGGCCACAAACCAAACACCGGTATATTTACCGATCAGCTGGATATGAACAATGGTTACATCATCACCCAGGGTGGACTGAGCGGACAGGCAACAGCGACCAGTGTTCCCGGGGTATTTGCATCGGGGGATGTGGCCGACCATATTTATCGTCAGGCTGTGACCTCGGCTGGAACGGGGTGTATGGCCGCCCTGGATGCTGAAAGATTTCTGGATGAGCAGGAATAGGTGCAACTGAGCTGCGATGAAGCGGCTTTAGTAGCGAAAGGCTGCTAATGGCTAAAATCTTCTAATGACTGGAGACTCTAGCGAACTAACCCTGCTGGATCCGGATCATGTGATCTTTCCCGATCCCAGGCAGGCCCTCAGTGAACCCGATGGCCTGTTAGCTGTGGGCGGCAACTTGCATTCGGACACCCTGATTGAAGCCTATAGCTCGGGGATTTTCCCCTGGTATGAAGAGGGCCAACCCTTGCTTTGGTGGAGCCCCAACCCTCGGGCAGTGATTTTCCCCGATCAACTACATATCTCAAAAAGTTTACGGAAAACCCTCCGAGCCGGTCGCTATGAAATCAGCACTGATCGCGCTTTCAGCGAGGTTATTCGCGCCTGCTCGGGGCAAAGGCATTACAGCGATGGCACCTGGATTACCGAGGCCATGATCCAGGCCTATACCGGCTTGTTTGAACGGGGTGTCGCCCACTCCGTGGAATGCTGGATCGACGGGCAGCTTGCAGGCGGCTTGTATGGCGTCGCTGCGGGTGGAGTGTTTTGCGGCGAATCCATGTTCAGCCTGCGCCCTGACGCGTCAAAAATTGCCCTGGCTCATCTGGCCAGAGCCCTGAACGACTGTGGTTTTGCCATCATCGATTGCCAGGTCGGCAATGATCATCTGTTTTCTCTGGGCGCAGTTATGATCGATCGTGGCGAGTTTCTCGATCTCCTGCAAAGCAACGTTGAATCAAAAATTATCTGGCCTGTCGAAAATATATCGGCTAAGTTATTCACTGGCTCTTCATTCGACGACAAATCATGACCCGCGACATCAGTCCCGACCTGAAAACAATACCGCTCTATTTAACCGAGCCGCATCCCTGTAGTTACCTGGATGACAGGAATGCCATCACCGCCTTTGTTGACCCCAAATTAGAGATCAGTGGTGATACTTACAATCGCTTGTCGCTGCTCGGTTTTCGACGCAGCGGAAAATATGTCTACACACCGCGTTGCGTCACCTGTAAATCCTGTATTCCGATACGTATTCCCGCCACCCAATTCAAGGCGAACAGGCAGCAACGGCGCAGTCTCAAACGCAATTCGGATCTGGTGCTTACGTCCGTCACCACTATTGATATTGATGAGCATTACGGCATATTCGAACGCTATATTGATGTCCGGCACAGCGATGGAGACATGTATCCGCCCTCCCTGGATCAATTCCAGACCTTTATTGGTGATGCATGGGACTGCACCCGCTATCTTGAATTTCGGCTCGACGGCCAGTTAATTTGTTGTGCCGTTGTCGACTGGTTAAGCAGCGGTTTATCAGCCATCTATACGTATTTCGATCCGGACTTTGCCAGCCGCAGCCTGGGGACTTATGCGGTTTTAAAGCAGATAGAACTCACCGAAGAATACCAATTAGACTACGTTTATCTGGGCTACTGGATCAGAGATAGCGACAAAATGAACTACAAATCCAACTTTCACCCCCAGCAACTCTATGTCAACAACACATGGATGGATATCGGCTAACAGACACTGGCTTTGCCAAGTGAGTACTTTTGAGGCAGAATGCCGCCCCCATCTGCACAATCAATAGCATTCTTAATCTGCAGAACTGAACGTAGAATTAACTGGAGTATCAACGCCGCATGGCAAAAGAAGAACAAATTGAAATGGAAGGTGAAGTTATCGAAACCCTTCCCAACACCACTTTTCGAGTAAAACTGGAAAATGGCCACGTCGTCACAGCTCATATCTCTGGCAAGATGCGCAAGCACTACATTCGAATCTTGACCGGCGACCAGGTGACAGTGGAACTCACTCCCTACGATTTAAGCAAGGGCCGCATTACTTTCCGCGCCAGATAGTCGCTCTTTTCTATCTATAGCCGCTGGCTTATTTAGACAAAGTCCGTTTAAACAAAGTCCATCTGACAACCCCTCACTTACCTTCGCACCGGTTTCGATAACTGGAGACGGAGGGCGGGTCTAAAAAACTGAGCCTTAAAACCTGACCTTAAAAATCAGGCCCCAAAAACTAGGCCGAGACACTAGCTCTCGGCAAGTTCCAAAGCTTCAAGGGCTAACTCCCCATCGCTGACCGTCACTTTGACACAGCCACCCCCCGCCGATAATTTGCCGAATAGGACTTCTTCCGCCAGGGGTTTTTTGAGCTTTTCCTGAATTAATCGGGCCATGGGCCGGGCACCCATTTTTTCATCGTAGCCGTTCACTGCCAGCCACTCTCTCGCTTCGTCATCAACGTCAAGGGTGACTTTCTTATCATCGAGCTGGGCCTGGAGCTGAACGAGGAATTTGTCGACAACGGTCTTGATCACGCCTTGACCAAGGGCACCAAACTGAATAATGGCATCAAGCCGGTTGCGGAATTCCGGGGTAAACATCTTTTTAACCGCCTCAGAACCTTCACTACTGTGATCCTGCTTGGTAAAGCCAATCGAGGCACGACTCATGTGCTCAGCACCCGCATTGGTCGTCATAATCAATATGACATTGCGGAAGTCGGCTTTACGGCCATTGTTATCGGTCAAGGTGCCGTGATCCATCACCTGCAACAAGAGGTTAAACACGTCGGGATGGGCTTTTTCTATTTCATCGAGCAAAACCACCGAGTGGGGGTGAGTGGTAACGGCATCAGTCAACAAACCGCCCTGATCAAAACCTACGTAGCCCGGCGGGGCACCAATCAGCCGCGACACAGTGTGACGCTCCATATATTCGGACATATCGAAGCGCAGCAACTCGACACCCAGGACTTCGGCTAGCTGCTTCGACACTTCCGTTTTACCCACCCCTGTGGGGCCAGAGAACAGGAAGGAGCCGATGGGTTTGTCACCGTCGCGCAGACCCGCTCGTGCCAGTTTTATAGCGGCATCGAGGCTGCCGATTGCTTCATCCTGGCCAAATACCACCATTTTAAGTTTATCGCCGAGATTTCGCAGTTGCTCCTTATCTGAGCTGGAGACACTTTTAGGCGGTATTCGCGCGATCTTTGCCACCACCGCTTCGATATCGCCACTGGTGATGCTTTTTTTACGTTTCGATGCTGGTTGTAGCTGCTGATAAGCACCCGCCTCATCGATAACATCAATAGCTTTGTCAGGTAAAAATCGGTCGTTAATGTATTTTTCTGCCAGCTCAGCAGCGCTTTTTAAAGCCCCCTGAGTAAAACGCAAACCGTGATGTTCTTCAAAACGGGATTTCAGACCCTTGAGAATGGCGATGGTTTCCCGCACCGATGGCTCTGGAACATCGATCTTTTGGAAACGCCTGGACAGCGCCTTGTCCTTTTCAAAAATACCGCGATATTCATGGTAAGTAGTCGACCCAAAACAGCGGATCTTGCCAGAGGTCAGCAAGGGCTTAAGCAGGTTAGAGGCATCCATCACCCCACCCGATGCCGCACCGGCACCAATGATGGTGTGTATTTCATCGATGAAAAGTATAGCTTTATCCTGCTGTTCAAGCTCAGCGAGCAGACCCTTGAAGCGTTTTTCGAAGTCACCACGGTATTTAGTGCCTGCCAATAAGGCCCCCATATCCAGGGAATAAATAACACTGCCTATCAAGGGTTCGGGGACATCGCCTTCGACAATCAATTTAGCCAGACCTTCAGCGATGGCAGTTTTACCCACCCCGGATTCCCCCACCAAAAGAGGGTTATTCTTACGGCGTCGCACTAGTATCTGCGCCACTCTTTCAAGTTCAGCCGCTCTGCCAACCAGCGGGTCGATATAACCTTTCTCTGCCTGACCATTTAGGTTGATAGCAAACTGCTCTAGAGGCGACGCTTCTTTTTCACCGCCCTCGGTGGCCGCGCCTTCAACTCCGGGATCCAGGCCGTCGCCTTCCTGTCTATCCGATTGATTGGCATATTTACCAATGCCATGAGAGATAAAGTTAATGAGATCGATCCGGGAGATATTCTGTAATCGCAGAAAATATACCGCCTGACTTTCCTGCTCGGTAAAGATGGCCACCAGGACATTTTCTCCCTGGACTTCATTTTTCCCTGAGGATTGAACATGAAATATTGCCCGCTGAATCACCCGCTGAAAGGCCAAAGTGGGCTGGGCTTCATGATCGAGGTTGTCGCTGGGAAACACCGGCGTGGTAGAATCAATAAACTCCTCGAGGTCTCGACGCAAGGTCGCCAGATCAGCCCCACAGGCCTTGAGGACGTGGACGGCGGAATTATCGTCGAGTAATGCCAGCAACAAGTGCTCGACCGTCATAAATTCATGGTGCTTTGAGGTCGCATTTTGAAAAGCGACATTCAGGGTCATTTCTAAATCGCGACTTAACATGAGTAATTCCTGCTAGCTTTCATTGTCATTATCGTCAGACGGTTCTATCTCGCACAACAAGGGATGTTCATTCTCCCTCGCGAACCCGTTCACCTGCCCGGCTTTTGTTTCGGCGACCTCTCGGGTAAACACCCCGCAAACCCCCTTGCCTTCGGTGTGTACTTTGAGCATCACCTGCACGGCCAGTTCTCTATCGAGGGCAAAAAACCGCTCCAGGACGTCAACGACAAACTCCATTGGGGTGTAGTCGTCATTGAGCAAGACGACCTTAAACATCGACGGCCTTTTGAGCTTAGGGAGAGCCTCTTCAATAACCGAACTTGTCGACCCGCCCGCTTCATCGTCATCTGGCCCACCATGGGCAATCACTATCAAATAGTGTGGTTTTTTAATCATAAGTAATATGGTTTTTTGTCATAACCTTTATCCTGACGCAAGGATAGCGCGACCAGCTTTTTCTTGCATCAAAATCCCCAAAACAAACACAGATAAAGGATGGCAGGGGCAAAAATTTATGGCATAGGCTTGACTTAATAATAGATAAGGGTTAGAAACCGTACAGCGACATATGAGTGCGGCTAACAATAACTCCAAAGCAGCTGTGTGTAGCAAAACTGATTCAAGATCAATAATTAAAAATAGACAGTATGATCAGGAGGCAATTCTATGCCGACAGGAACGGTAAAGTGGTTCAATAACGCCAAGGGTTACGGGTTTATCCTTTCAGAAGAAAGTGGTGCCGATATTTTCGCCCACTACTCAGCTATTGAGATGGACGGCTACAAGACCTTAAAAGCGGGACAGGTGGTTAATTTCGAATTGATCGATGGTGACAAAGGTGTCCATGCTGCACACATCCATGCAGATGGGGCAGCTGCTCTGGAGCCAGCATCCAATACCGACACACTAGAGCCTGTTATGGCCGGCGAAAACTATAATTACTGACGACAAAGGCTAAAAACCCCTCAACATCGCATAGCCACCAGGTTAAGAAATACGAAGTACTGATATTTGATGACAACTATTCGATAGCAGGCTCAGTCCCTCAGTCCGAAAAGCCTGTCAGGGATTAATATTTCACGCTCAAGGCAAGGCCTGCAAGCCCGTACTTTGCCCCCGTGCGCTCTGGGCATACATTCCTTAAACCCAAACACCAAGCCCAAAAAAATCGGCACCGTGGCTATTCACCAACGGTGCCAAACAATATTCCCAATAAAGCTGCGAAAAGTGTTCTCTTGGTGAAATACTTTGTTAGTTAATTCTTATAGTGCTTTCGCCAACAAATCATTAAAGGTCTGACTTGGTCGCATAAGCTTATCGACTTTTTCGACGTCAGGCTGATAATAACCACCCATATCGACGGGCTCACCCTGACAGGCATTGAGTTCATCAACAATTTTCTGTTCGCTATCGGCGAGATCCTGGGCCAGTTTGGCGAACCTTGTTGCCAAATCTGCATCCTCGGTTTGCGCCGCGATAGCCTGAGCCCAATACAGAGCCAGATAGAAATGGCTACCACGGTTATCAAGCTCACGAACCTTACGAGACGGAGACTTACTGTTCTCCAGGAGCTTCCCTGTCGCCTGATCCAGCGTTGTCGCCAAGACATTGGCTTTTTCATTACCGGTTTTAGCCGCCAGATCTTCGAGAGACACACCGATAGCCAGAAACTCTCCCAGAGAATCCCAACGCAGATGATCTTCTTCTTCAAACTGTTGAACGTGCTTGGGTGCAGAGCCGCCCGCCCCGGTCTCGAATAGCCCACCACCGGCCATCAGGGGCACAATGGAGAGCATTTTTGCACTGGTACCTAATTCAAGAATGGGGAACAAATCGGTCAGATAGTCACGCAAGACGTTCCCGGTAACGGAAATAGTGTCCTTGCCCAGCTTCAGACGCTCCAGAGTGTAGCGAATGGCGCGGTCTGGGCTAAGAATAGAAATGCGAAGACCCTCAGTATCGTGATCTTGCAGGTATTTGTTGACCTTAAGCACCATTTGGGCATCGTGACCACGGCGATCATCGAGCCAGAAGACGGCGGGCATACCACTGGCTCTAGCTCGGGTGACCGCCAACTTCACCCAATCCTGAATGGGTGCGTCTTTGGCCTGGAACATGCGCCAGACATCGCCTGCTTCAAGGTCATCGTGCTGCAACCAGACTTTGCCATCGGCATCGACAACGCGCACGGTGCCGTCAGCGGGAACAATGAAGGTTTTATCGTGGGAGCCGTATTCCTCAGCTTTTTGCGCCATCAAGCCGACATTAGGCACCGTGCCCATGGTGGTGGGATCAAAGGCGTCGTGATGCTTACAAAAATTAATCACTTCCTGATAGATCGTGGCATAACAGCTATCCGGAATAACTGCCTTGGTATCTTCGAGCTTACCGTGGGAGTCCCACATTTTTCCGCTCTCACGAATCATCGCTGGCATGGAGGCATCGACGATGATATCGCTGGGTACGTGCAGGTTGGTAATCCCTTTATCGGAATTAACCATGGCCAGCATGGGCCGTGTTTCGTAACACTGACGAAGGTCAGATTCAATTTCGGCCCGCTTTGAATAGGGAAGTTTGTCGACTTTGCGCAAAGCGGCACCCAGACCGTCATCGGGATTAATACCTAGCCCTTCAAGAGTTTCACCGTGTTTTTCCCAGGCGTCTTTAAAGTAAACCGTCACGGCATGGCCGAAAATAATAGGGTCGGAGACTTTCATCATGGTGGCTTTCAAGTGCAGCGAAAATAGCAGGCCTGCATTCCTAGCCCCCTCCATCTCTTCGTCGAGAAACTTACGCAGCGCTTTGGTGCTCATAAACTGGGCGCTGACAATTTCCGCGTCCTGCACGGGTACTTCTTTAAGAACCGTAGTCTTGCCGTCTTTTTCGACCAACTCAATTTTCAGCGTCGTAGCTTTATCCATCGTCGAGGAAATATCGCTGGCGTAGAAATCACCACTGCGCATATGGGCGACGTGGGTTCTCGAAGCCTGACTCCACTTACCCATGGGATGAGGATGACTGCGGGCATATTGTTTTACCGCACCCGGTGCTCGGCGATCAGAATTACCTTCGCGCAATACCGGGTTTACAGCGCTACCCAGAATGGTCGCATAGGTCGCCTGAATCGCTACTTCATCATCGCCCCCAGGGCTTTCAGGGTAATTGGGAATATCGTAGCCCTTCGCCTGAAGCTCAGCGATAGCACCCTGTAACTGGGGGATAGACGCGCTGATATTAGGCAGCTTGATAATATTAGCATTGGCTTCCTGAGTCAGTTCACCCAGGGCCGTGAGTGCATCGGGCACCCGCTGATCACTACTAAGTTTTTCGGGGAAGGCTGCCAGGATTCGAGCGGCCAGGGAAATATCACTGGTTTCAACCTCGATATCTGCGGCCGCAGTGAAGGTGTTGACGATGGGGAGTAAAGAGTAGGTAGCCAGCGCAGGTGCTTCGTCTGTCAATGTGTAAATAATTTTCGCTTTCTGTGTTGTCATAGTGTCCCCAAAATGTATTGTTTATATAAATAAGTGTATCTGGCCCCAACTCCCGAAGGTCGCATCGAGTATAGCATTCGAGCTGCCTGAGCCTTTTCAACTGACTCGAGATAGCCTCGCCGTTCTTACCCTTCGTACAATCGACAGTTCCAAATTTACCGTCGATGGCGCTCGACCCAGGCCCTTTTGTAGTACGGGTGTTAAGCGTATTGGCATTACATACTAGTACTGATCAGCACGCGCATATTGTAATTATCGCTAGCCGTCATTCACTCAAGAGCCAGGCGGCAGGCATCAGGTCAGGACTTAGCATAGTGTTGCCAAGTCGCATCCCTTAAACTAGAGGCGCGGTATAATCCTATATTTTGTAGTTAAATTACAAGCTATGTATGCAGCAAACTAATGATGCCACCAGTCGCTCAAGGGGTTCCGTGCAGCTGGTCTTGTTCAACAAACCCTACGATGTGCTCAGTCAGTTCACCGCCGAACCCGGTAAGTCCTGCCTGGCTGATTTTCTGTCGATCAAAAACATCTATCCTGCGGGACGGCTGGATCGCGACTCTGAAGGCCTGCTGCTGCTCACCGATAACGGTAGACTACAAGCTCAAATTGCCGAACCTCGCTACAAGCTAGCCAAAACCTACTGGGCTGAGGTTGAGGGGCTGGTCTCACCAGAGGCCCTCGCCTCACTTCAACAAGGCCTGACCTTGAAGGACGGCATCACACTGCCCGCCCAGGCCAAAGCCATCCCCGAACCGCCACTGTGGCCGAGAAACCCACCCATAAGAGAGCGTAAAACGATACCCACCAGTTGGGTCGAGCTGAGCATTCGAGAGGGTCGCAACCGACAGGTGCGTCGCATGTTAGCCGCGACAGGTTTCCCCGTGCTGCGTTTGATCAGAGCCAGTATTGGCTCATGGACTTTAGACGGCCTGTTACCTGGAGAATACAAGTGCCTGTCGGTTCCGGCGCCAAAAGCCAAACAAACCGCGCATCCGGCTCGATCAAATAGTAAACGTCATAAATAACCGACTGATCTTTACCTGCCCCAACTAGTTATTCCGCTCCAGATTATTCACCTATGCTGATTCAGCTATAACTTATTCACCTATGTTGATTCAACAAGGGAACCCGATCAAAACCATGCCCAACAAAATACATCTCACCGTCGCCGCCGTCGTATGCCGAAACGAGCAATATTTAATGGTGCGAGAACAAAGTGACAACATCACAGTACTCAATCAACCAGCGGGGCATGTTGAGCCGGGAGAATCGCCCCTGGCCGCTGTAAAACGTGAAACCCTTGAAGAGACCGGCTGGCATGTGGAACCTTCTGCCTTACTCAGTTTTGGGGTTTTCACCTCACCTGGCAATCAGGTCACTTATTATCGATTCACTTTTGCCTGTGAAGCGTTGCGCGAGCAAACCGACGCCGATATTGATCCAGATATCCTCGACGTACTGTGGCTGTCAAAAGAAGAATTCCTCGCCGCTGACCCACCTCGCAGCCCCATGGTTTTGAAAGCTATTGAGGATTATCAATCTGGAATCCGTTATCCATTAGAGTTTATTCAGGATTACCGCTAAAATCCGCTGCCGTCCACGTTCTGCTCAGTCAGGTTTGAGCCAAATATCCGCCCCGATTATTTATGAGTTCTGACGAAAACTACACAGCTACGACTGACATAGCCAAAGCCCCTGCCGACTGCAAAGTCATAGTCGGCATGTCCGGCGGTGTCGATTCTTCGGTCAGTGCTTTGCTCTTGGTCCAGCAGGGCTATCAGGTCGAAGGCCTGTTTATGAAGAACTGGGATGAAGATGACGGCAGCGAATATTGCACCGCCAAGGCCGACCTTGAAGACGCCCGGCAGGTCTGCGAAAAACTCGGCATCAAACTGCATACCGCCAATTTTGCTGCGGAATACTGGGATGAAGTGTTTGAATATTTCCTCGCCGAATACCGCGCTGGTCGCACCCCCAACCCGGATATCCTCTGCAACCGAGAAATCAAATTCAAAGTCTTTCTTGAATACGCGGAGCTACTGGGTGCCGACTTTATCGGCACGGGCCATTACGCAAGAACCAGACCCAGCGCTACCAACGATAACTCGGCTAGCTCACTACTACGGGGTAAAGACGGCAACAAAGATCAAAGTTATTTTCTCTATGCAGTCTCGGAGCAGGCCTTTGCAAAAACCCTGTTTCCTATTGGCGAGCTGGAAAAGCCCCGGGTTCGGGAGCTGGCCGAAGCTCACGATCTAGTCACCCACGACAAAAAAGACAGCACCGGCATCTG
>JAHRWI010000247.1 GCA_019090225.1 Porticoccaceae bacterium | reverse complement strand
CGCTCGGCCTCATCCAGCACATCACCCACCGGACGGCTGACCAGCTTGCCACGCAAATCGGGAATAATGCAAAACGTGCAGCCGTGGTTGCAGCCTTCAGAAATTTTCAGATAGGCATAATGCCGTGGCGTTAATTTAACGCCCTGGGGCGGCACCAGGTCAGTATGGGGGTTATGCGCAAGCTTGTGTTCAGGCGAAGGCGGCACATGCTGGTGGACGGCACTGACCACCGATTCATATTGATGGGGCCCGCTTACTGCCAATACGCCTGGATGCACATCCAGAATGGCTTGCTCATCACCGCCCATGCAGCCAGTAACAATCACCCGACCATTCTCGGCCATGGCTTCACCAATGGCATCGAGAGATTCCTGTTTGGCGCTATCGAGAAAGCCGCAGGTATTTACCACCACCACATCAGCACCCGAATAACTGGGCGACACTTCGTAGCCGTCCATTTTTAGCTGGGTAAGAATGCGTTCGGAATCGACCAGAGCCTTGGGACATCCAAGGCTGACAAAGCCTACTTTTGGTGCTGACATATGTGCCCCGGAAGAAATGTTTGCATCTCTCGAATAAATAGATCGATTAAATGAAACGCTTGACTGGAATAAAACGAGCGGCGATTTTAGCAGATTAGTACCGGCTCACCGTGGCAAACTATTAACCTGTATTTTCCTTAGCTTGCTGTGTCTGCCTGACGCGATTCCTCGGCCTGTTTTTTTAAGACATGAGCAACCGTATATTCCCGGTCACCTTCATCGAGGTAAACCCAATCCACAGCGACCAGCTTGTTAAATTCTGGTGCCGAGGGCAGCGCCTCCCGGCAACTAACAACCCGCCCTACTGCCTTGATGAAGTAACATTCTGGAAATAAGGTCAAGGATATTTCCAGATGATCGTGGACTCTGACGCTGTCCGGCGCATGGAAGGACACCCCGCCAGCGCTTAAACTAATTTTATGGCTTGGCTTTAAATGTATATCGCCCCCACTGTCGCCCTCACCTCTAGTAATGACACTACCTAAAATCTGCACCTTGCTGTTAAGCAATTGAAACAAGGAAGCAACCTCAGGAAGCGCGCCATCAAGCTTGGGCAACAGCTCGTTTATCCTGCCATCGATTTCGGCCAATGAGCTTTGTATTTTTTGCCACTGCCCCGATGATCCTTTCAAGCTCGAAAGCAACTCGTCCAACTCGGCTTCTTTGATAGTTTTGTAACTAAGAAAAACGCTGTCATCGATTCTATTAAAACGCCTTTTTTCATCCATTTTATTTATCGTCTTATTTGAATTTTTTACAATATTATTTGATCGCCTGAACTAAGACCCAGGGTCTTACCACGACAGACCAGACCAGAGTATCTTTTTCTAACCATTCTATGGCAAGCCCATCGGTCACCGCGCCGAGCACGCCATCGATCTGCCATTGCTTAACCTGTGTGGCGTTATCGATACTGACCTGATAAGCGGCTTCGACCAAATCTAGCTCAAGTGCCACAAACACTGCGGTGCCATTGGCAAAAAAACGCTGTAGATCCAGCCAGGGAATTTTTGCGGTCTCTGAGACCAGTTTAGCGCGGGCTAGCGATTCCTCATCGCTGACAGCTTTATCTGTTTCGCTCATCGACTACCAGGCATTATATTTTTCACTGTTTCCGTTTATTCCGTCAATTCAATTATCAAGTATTAAACACTAATCATCATTATCTTGACTGCCCTGTTGATGATTAAAGCTATCACACAAGGATAGTTTTTCCTTTCGCGACAATTTCTTAATCGCCGCTTCCCGCTGGCTTGCGCTACTGCGATTATCGCTGGCTTCACGGTACACCACCGCCTGTGGGTGGCGCCCGCCATGAAAATACTTCGCACCTTTCTTGCTCCGACCCACTCCCTGTCCACCTTGATGTTCAGCAAAACGTCGCTCCAGGTCGGTGGTAATGCCAGTATACAAAGAGCCATCGCTGGCAAGAATAATATAAACCGTCCACGACACCGTAATTTAATCGCTACTGTCGGGTATGCGCTTTAGTGCTGGTGACCGCCCGGCCCGTGGGCATGACCATGCCTCAGCTCCTCAGCGCTGGCTTCACGAACATCCAGCACATCGATATCAAAAATCAGATCCATACCGGCAAACGGATGGTTGGTTTCTATATCGACACTGTATCGCCCGACTTTGACCACGGTTACCTGTCGCTGACCATCCTTACCCTGGACAACCACAACCGAGCCAGGCTCCGGCTTTTTCTTGGCCCGCAGATGTTTCAGCGGAACTCGCTGCACACTGTCAGGATGACTCGGCCCGTAAGGCTGACTCAATTTAGCGCTGACCTGAGCGCCGACACTAAGGCCAGCTAACTCCTGCTCTAGCGCTGGTAGCATACCGCCGTGACCGTGCATATAGGTCGTCGGGCCAGCCCCTTCTGAGGATTCCACCACCTTGCCAGCAATATCTTTTAATACATAAGCGAACTGCACAACACAGTCTTTTTTAATTTGCATAGTTTCCACCTAACTAAAAACGCAACAACGGGTATAAAGCACAGGCCGCGCAGTATCTTTAATGACTGCCTAATTGGCAAGGCCTGGGGCCTCTTTGTCATTCGCAGAGCGCCTGTATGGCTTTCGTGCCACATTTACGTTGGCGACAAGCGTAATTCACCATCGCAACTGCGACACTTATAAACCGCCTGCCCGCGACTGACTTTATTGTGCCGACGAATGCCCAGTTGATGATCGCTGCATCCACAGGAGTAACTCACCCGCCGGTGCCTGCGCTGAGGCACACCCTCAAGACTATGGGCAAAGGTGCGGCTCCCATCAACACCAAACTTCGCCATAATGCCTCGCCATTGGCTACCATGAGGTTTGATATTGGCCAGACCATAAAGGCTATCGGCAATATAGTGTCCAACCTCGTGAGCCACGGTGCCGGTCAAATGCTCATCGAAATACAGGGCAAAAATGTAGGGGTTATAACGAATACAGCGCTGACTACCGACAACCCTGTACATGCCGCTGGCACGACCGCTCAAATCAAACAACACAGGAATATCCGGGAACTGTCGATCAAAAAGAGATTCCGCCAGCCTGATATATTTCTCAGTTTCAGCCACCACCAGAGCCTGCTGCCCTTCGCCGATAGGCTCCAGTGTCACTGCCGGGGGCGCAATAACCGGCTGCGGGGGTCTGGCTGATGACATATTGGCACTTCCCTATAAATGAACCAGGTCAGGATAGGCCAGATTACACCTGCTAAACCTGACGAAGAGCTATAATAACGCATCCCATTAATAAGCCTAAACCATGCTTTATGATCTACACAGCCATACCACCTACTCAGATGGCGCGCTATCACCTGCCGAACTGATCCAGCGCGCGCAGGCCGCCAATGTCGATGTGCTCGCCATTACCGATCACGACACGGTTGCTGGGATCCTTCAATTAAAAAATGAATTGAGAGATGAATTAAGTACTGAGTTAAATACTGAAATAACTAACGCAGCTGCTCCACTCTCGACTGATTCACTCGCTAATAGTCGGCTAAGACTACTTCCGGCTGTCGAGTTATCGACACAATGGGGTTCTATCGGGGTGCATATTGTCGGGCTTAATATCCAGCTCGACAGCACTGAGCTCCATGATGCCCTGGCAAAGCAAAAACAGGCTCGACTTAAGCGTGCTGGCATTATTGCAGAGAGGTTATCTAAAAAAGGTTTTCCTGATTTGCTACCCGCCGTCATTAAAGCCGCGGGGCGCGGCACCATCGGTCGTCCCCATTTCGCCCAACAATTGCTCGCAGTTGATGGGGTAAAAAGTACCGACGAGGCATTTCGAAAATATCTTGGCACTGGGAAAATAGGTGATGTTAAAAAAGTCTGGGCGCCCCTCGAAGAAGTCGTCAGCTGGGTGCGCATGGCTGGTGGCACGGCGGTGCTAGCCCATCCTGATAAATATCATCTAACCCGGACCAAACTCAAAGCCCTGGTCAGTGATTTTAAAGCCGCTGGTGGTGAGGCCATCGAAGTGATATCCGGCCATCAAATAGCCTACAAGACTAAAAACCTGTCTGAACTCTGCAAACAAAACGACCTGCTGGCTTCCTGTGGCTCGGATTTTCATAAGCCAGGACAACATTGGGCGGAAGTGGGCAAACATTCGGCATTACCCAGTGATTGCCGACCGGTTTGGGATCGTTGGTGAATTGCAGCCCCGCCCTGTGAAGTGAAGTTATCCGCGAACTAGGGTATCGCCACCACAACCCGCAGGGCATCCATCTTCAGCTCAGCACCGCTCAGGTAATCTTGAACCGCCTCCAGGGTATCGCGGGTGTAGGCAATTTCTTCCTCGCGAATATTCGGATTGACGCTAGCCAATGCCTCTAAACGCTGTATTTCTGCACCTAATGCTGCTGCTGCCTGGCTTTGGGCGGCTTCAACAATACCAGCTTGCATGGGCGCCACGATGGCCTCGGCGCGCTCAACCAGGGTCGTGACCTGGGGCCGAATGTGGAGGGCCATTTCGCTGGCGACATTCTTTTTGATCGGCTTGCACAGACTCACCAGATGTTCATCGCTAAGCGTATTGCTGAAATCCTGACCTTTCTCATCGACCACCACACGTATCAGCGATTCTGAAATATAACGCTGCACCTGTAACGATTTCGGGGCCAGGCAACGCAAAGTAAATACCGCCTCTAGCAGCAGGGTTCCGGGCTTCAGGGGCGGCAGCTTAATAGTACAAATAGTGGTACTACCAAAATCACCGTCGGCAATACTGTCGATCAACCCAACTACCAGGGGATGCTCCCAGGTGAAGTAGTGCATATCTTCGCGGCTCAAGGCGCGGGTGCGGGAATACGTGGCGGTCAAACCGCCCTCGGGCAAGCCAGTGATCGCGTGGCTGATCATATGATCGCTGGGTTCGACCACTATGGCTTCGGTACTGTGATAGTGCTGTTCAACGCCAAATTCATCAAAGGCGGAATCGAGGTATTCGGCCAGCTCATTGCCCTGCCCCAGAGTGGATATTTCAGCAATTACTGTCTCGGCCTTATCAACATTACAGGAGTTCATTTCAAGCAGACGATCGCGGCCCTCCTGCAAGTCGGCCAGAGCCTGGGTAGTCAACGCGTCAGTGTTCACTAACAGGTCGATGAGCTTTTCATCAACATCACCCTCTACCAGGCAAGTATGCAAGTCCTCGACTACTTGCTGATAGATAGCAGGGCCAACGGGACAAACCCGTTCAAAGGCATTGAGCCCTTCGTGATACCAACGGAGCATAACGGCCTGGGCACTGTTTTCATGATGAGGCACATGGATATTGACGTCTCTGGTCTGACCGATACGATCCAGCCGCCCGATGCGCTGCTCCAACAAATCTGGATTAAGGGGCAGATCAAACAGGATCAGGTTCTGAGAGAATTGAAAGTTTCTGCCCTCGCTGCCAATCTCTGAACAGATCAGCACCTGCGCGGGGTCATCTTCATCCGCGAAATAAGCCGCCGCACGATCCCTTTCCAGTAGGCTCATACCTTCGTGAAATACCGCACTACGCACGCCTTCACGGAGCCTGATATGTTCTTCCAGGGTGCGCGCTGTGTTGGCGCTGGCACAAATCACCAGCGCCTTGTCCTGCCGGTGTTCAGCTAGCCAGCTCACCAGCCAACTGACCCGCGAATCCTCACTTAGCCAGGACTCACCGAGTAGCCGCTCAGGCTGTAGTATTTTTGTTAAGTCATCACATTCTTGAGTGGCCGCTTCGAGGCGAGCTGGCCTCGGTAAAGCATATTGATGCAATATGCGCTCAGGGAAACCTGCCACTGCATCTCGGGTGTTGCGAAATAGCACCCGACCAGTGCCATGACGATCTAGTAAGCGCTGCACGAGGTCAGCTGTAAGACTGCCTAGATTGCCGAGCTTCGCACTATCTTCTTCTCCAGCGCCCAGGCTCACTTGCAAAACAGTCAGCAGTTCGTTGCCCGCTGTTTCTCCTAAATAGTGACTCACTTGCTCAATCAAAGCCCCATGGTCGGCTTTATTGGCCGCCAGGTCTTCGTCTAGCAGAGCGGTAACCAGACCGCTGACCGCCTGATAGCTGCCCTCTTCATCGACAAACTTCTGTAAATCGTAATAGCGATCACTATCGAGCAGTCTTAGCCTTGCGAAATGCCCTTCTACGCCAAGCTGTTCGGGCGTTGCCGTCAACAAGAGCAAACCATCAATACGTTGAGCCAGCGCTTCTATACAAGTGTAAGCGGGACTGACTTGAGTTTCGCTCCACTGTAAATGGTGGGCTTCATCCACCACCAAAAGATCCCAGGAAGCCGATTGGGCTTGCGCTGCGCGCTTGGGGTTTTCGACCAAAAAGGGCAGGCTACATAACACCAACTGAGCGCTTTCAAAGGGATTGTCTTTGAAAGGAGCGTCGCCAGAAAAAGCCTCGATCTCTGGCATGTCGTCGTCGATTTTATCAAGACCACGCTCATCGTCTGAGCGCTCGTCTAATTCATCGTCTTCATGGTTTTCATCTTCGTGCTCAGCAATATCAGTAAATTCATCTTCAAGATCGTCATCATCCTGAGTTTCTAAGGCCACACAACGGGCTTCATCGAGAATCGTAAAACGCAAATTAAAGCGGCGCAGCATTTCCACCAGCCATTGATGTACCAGGCTATCTGGCAGCACAATCAAGACACGGCTGGCACGGCCACTGAGCAGTTGTTGATGAAGAATCAGACCCGCTTCTATGGTCTTACCCAGGCCCACTTCATCTGCCAACAAAACGCGAGGCGCGTGACGTTGCGCGACCTGGCTGGCGATATAAAGCTGGTGGGGTAAGAGCTGGACCCGGGGACCCAGCAAGCCATAAACCGATGATTGTCGGATACGGTGTCGATGTTTCAGGGTTTCGTAGCGCAATCGATAGCGATTGGGTTTGTCTATTTGACCGGCGAATAAACGGTCTTTAGGTTGGCTGAAATGGACAAAACTATCCAGGTCGATTTCATGGAGCACCACCTCTTCGCCCTGATCATCCACCCCCAGATAAAACACGCAGCCATCACGGGTGTGGGTCTCAGCAATGGTAAACACGAGGCCGTCAGCATTACTGACCCGATCACCAACCGGATAAATAACCCGGCCCAAAGGTGCGTTATCCGTCGCGTAAACCCGCTGCTCAGCGGCAGCGGGAAAGGTTAGCTCAACACGCCGACTCGCCACATTGACCACAATACCCAGACCCAGATCAGCTTCGGCATTACTAATCCAACGCTGTCCGGTAACAAATTCGATATTGGATACCTTATTATCAGACAAAGAAGGCACTCCTGGCTGCTTATTTAGGGATGCGCATTTTAGGGCTTTAGCCGGTCAGGTACCAATCAATTTCATCCGATATTGGTAAACTTATGTGCAGGCATTTTTATTGTTTTAATAGCAGCCCTCACAAGCGCAGTGACTGCAGGGTAGAACACCACTGGCATGAGCGCAGACCGTAGAATCAGCACCCAAAACAGGCGAGAATATTGACGACATTAGGCTTACTAGAAGCAGACACCCTCTACGACGATCTAATTCCTGATTACGGCTCTTACGGGCAAATGTTTGTGACATTCTTCGACCACCTCGATGGCGGTCTGCAATACCGCTATTACCAGATCAAACAAGGCGAACTACCAAAGACAGCCAATGAGTGTGACGCCTATCTGATCACCGGCTCTAAAGCGGGCGTCTACGACAGCGATCCGTGGATTGGCCGCCTACAAAACTGGATAGCCGATTTCCACCAGCAAGGTGCGAAGTTAATCGGCATTTGTTTTGGTCACCAAATGATCGCTCACAGCCTGGGCGGTCGAGCCGCTAAAAGCATCAAGGGCTGGGGAGTGGGCGTCCACACCTGTGAGCTTATAGACCCCACCGACTCTGCCGAGCAAAGCGAACTTAGCTTGTTATATAGCCATCAGGATCAGGTCGAGACATTACCGCCCAGCGCGCAACTACTCGCCAGCAGCGACTTTTGCCAGTACGCGGCCTTTAAAATTGATCACCGCGTATTGTCGTTTCAGGGCCACCCGGAATTTACCCCGGCATATTTACAGCGTCTGTTGACTCGGCGCATCAATGCCATCGGTGAAACTCGCTTCGCCAACGCCATGACCTCGCTGACAGAGGTGACTGACGAACCACAGGTCGGTCAACAGTTATTAAACTTTATTTACAGGAAGCTCTGAAAGGTTTGGCGGGCGGGAACGTCTAGTCCTTTAAAAACTTCTTCACATACCAGCAGCTAGCCTGAATCTGGTAATCCTCCTCCTGCGCCCATGCCAGGGCTTCTCGCACCAGCTTTTCGGCAATACCCCGCCCACGCAAGGCATCGGGTACAAAGGTATGGTTAAAATCTATTTGCTGACCAGACAGGCGATAGTCAGCGAGCGATTCGTGGCCGTCAACGACTGTAACGAATCGCTGCTTATGTGGCTCGTGCCTGATCTCGGGGGAATCATTGCTCATAACGGGCGCT
>JAHRWI010000246.1 GCA_019090225.1 Porticoccaceae bacterium | reverse complement strand
CGACCTTTATTAAAGAATTAACACTGCGCTTACCAGAAGGTGAAAATGTCGATTTTCGTGCCGGTGGCTATGTCCAGCTTGAAGCCCCCGCCTACCACGTCAAATTTAGCGATTTTGATGTCGAAGAAGAATATCGCGGTGATTGGGAACACTTCGGATTTTTTAATCTGGAATCGAAGGTCGATGAGCCAGTTATTCGTGCTTATTCGATGGCCAATTACCCAGAAGAAAAAGGCATCGTTAAATTCAATATTCGTATCGCCACTGCTCCACCGCGTACTGAGGGTTTGCCACCAGGACAAATGTCCTCCTACGTGTTCAACCTTAAGCCCGGCGATAAGATGAAAATTTATGGTCCCTTTGGTGAGTTCTTTGCCAAGGATACCGACAAAGAGATGGTCTTTATCGGTGGTGGTGCCGGTATGGCGCCCATGCGATCACATATTTTTGATCAGCTCAAACGACTCAAAAGCGATCGTAAAATGTCCTTTTGGTATGGCGCACGTAGCTCGCGGGAAATGTTCTACGATGACGAATACGACCAGTTAGCGGCTGAAAATGATAATTTTGAATGGCATGTGGCTTTGTCTGATCCGCAGCCAGAAGACAATTGGGAGGGCTTGACGGGCTTTATCCATAATGTCTTGTTCGAGGAATACCTTAAGGAGCACGAAGCCCCTGAAGATTGCGAATACTATATGTGCGGGCCACCCATGATGAACGCAGCGGTCATCCAGCTGTTACATGGTCTGGGTGTTGAAGACGACCATATCTTCCTTGATGACTTTGGTGGTTGATGCTGAAGACTCACGTTGAGGATGAAATATGACAGGTAGTACCGGTGACCAGCGATATACTTAGCTACCGCTACAAACAACAAAAAACGAGGTCCCGGGTGGCCTCGTTTTTTGTTATCTTGCTGTTGCTGACGGGCTGTGAAGCGCCAAATCGAGAAGTCCTCTTGCAGGGCCAGACCATGGGCACCACTTACAGTGTGAAATATGTGGATAATGTCAATGTCGAAGAATCTCTACTGGTAA
This sequence comes from Porticoccaceae bacterium, assembly GCA_019090225.1. GTDB lineage: Bacteria > Pseudomonadota > Gammaproteobacteria > Pseudomonadales > Porticoccaceae > HB2-32-21. The sequence goes on along the minus strand of JAHRWI010000246.1, from coordinate 3,368 downwards.
AAAAAATCGCGCAACTGCTCGAATATCTCGATAACTCAATGAGCACCTACCAGGCAGCGTCCGAACTTAACGCGCTTAATGCTGCTGCTGTTGGCGAAGCTATTGCTGTCAGTGGTGAGTTGTGGCAGGTACTTCTTATTGCCGAGAGGGTGTTTCAACGCACCGATGGGGCTTTTGATCCTACGGTTGGTCCCTTGGTCGACTTATGGGGCTTCGGTCCGCTCGATACTCGAGATGCTATTCCATCGCAACTTCAAATCGATGCGCTGCGCTCAAATATTGGTTTCCAGCACCTGAAATTTCTGCCATCCCGGCAGAGTGTTGAAAAGATGGCAGCTATCCGTATCGATCTGTCGGCGATAGCAAAAGGTTTTGCTGCTGAACGTGTTGCGGAATTACTGCTTGAGTTACAGGTAGCCAATTTCCTGGTCGAGGTGGGCGGCGAATTACGAGGCGCTGGGCTTAATCAGGGTGGCGACCCCTGGCGCGTGGCAGTCGAAGTTCCGGCACTGGTTAGGGGGGGTATTCAGCAGGTGATTGCCGTCATGGACCGAGGTGTGGCAACATCCGGCGACTATCGTAACTATTTTGAGCGTGATGGTGTCAGGTATTCTCATACTATTGACCCACGTACCGGCCGTCCCATTAGCCATAATCTGGCATCTGTGACTGTGATCAGGAAAGATGCCACTGAGGCCGATGCTCTGGCAACGGCCTACATGGTGTTAGGGGCTGGTGAAGCGCTAGCCATGGCAAATCGTGATAGTGTTGCTACCTTATTATTGGTTAAAAGTGGCGATGAATTTGCAGAGTTTAGCAGCGATGCCTTTATAGATTACATCGCTTCACAATAGTGTCGAGCAAGCGAGTCTAAAAGGTTTAGCGCTGTGATTTTGAGTAAGATTTGAGTAAGGAGAGAAAATGATAGAGCTGATATTTGCTTTTTTGATAATGGGACTGATTATCCTGGCTATGTCTGTCGGCGTTATCGTCACCAGGAAGCCCATCAAAGGCTCTTGTGGTGGTATTGCAGCGCTAGGGATGGATACATCCTGTGATATTTGTGGTGGTGATACCAGTAAGTGTGATGAGGAGAATTCTTCCCAGGTGGCGCCGTCTGATCTTGGCTATGATGTCTCCCGTAGCTAGGCTATTTGCCATCTAACTAAAAAGCTCCCCATAAACAGCAGTACTGTTTTAATCAGGAAATAAGCACTTACTCGGAAGGTATGTATTCGGGAACCGGCACGTGTTTGAGTACTGTATGAAGAACCGTGTCGTACTCAAAGAAGACAAAATAATCAGCATATTCCCATGAAGAGATGGGTGGCTCGCCGACCTCTGCCACGACGTTTAGCGGCTCTCCAAACCGGGCCTTTACCTGCGCACTGGCCATGCCATTTTGTGGTCGTTCGATTTGCTGTTTAGCTACTGCCTGACTACCTACCGGCAGTTTGACAACTTCTGCCTGTGCCGACGTCAAACTTAAGCATCCTAGACCCATAGTTAGCGTCGCGATAATTAGTTTTTTCATAGTTGTTTCCCGAATTGGGTCTCCCTGGCAAGTTCGCAGAATGATTATAGACAGTCGGTGGCGCGAATGTACAATCACATTAGCTTTTTTGGCCAAAATACTGATCTTGTTCACGTAATAGCTGTTATTCTCGATCAATATGCGATTTTGCGTGGATAATTTGTGATCTAGGAAAGGTCCCTCGATCAGGGCTCTAAGTAATTCAATGGGTTTGAAGGTTGTACTGACTCCATGATTAATCATCTGTCATTTTTTATAGCTTGTCGTTATCTATTCAGTAAACGACGTGAGCGATTCGTTTCTTTCGTTTCCTTTTTTTCAATCCTGGCCATGTCTCTTGGGGTGATGACTTTAATTACCGTATTGTCAGTGATGAATGGTTTTGATCACGAAATAAAGACCCGCATATTACAGATTATTCCTCACGCCACGCTTGATAAAAGTGGTGTCGATGTGGGGTCTGTCGACACAGACGATAGTATCGAAAGCTGGCAGCTATTGGCAGAAAAAGTATCAGACCTGACAAATGTAAGTGCTGTCGTGCCCTACGTTGAGGGTCAGGGAATGTTGACGTTCCGAGGTCGTATGCAAGGCGTTGGAATAAACGGTATTTTGCCCGGTGAGGATGCCATCAAAAATTCACTCCGGCCACACTTGATACGCGGCCAGCTTGATGATCTCCAGGCCGGTCAATACAACATGCTTGTTGGGCGACAATTGGCGCGAGCGCTCGACGTCGGTATTGGTGATGAAGTCTTGCTAACCTTGCCGGATATTGTGGTGACACCGGCTGGAATTTATCCGCGGGTAAAAAAACTGCGTGTTAGTGGGATTTTTGAAACCGGTGCACAGGTCGATAGCAGTATTATTTTTGTTCACTTGACTGATGCCCGCAAATTGCTGCGCCTGGGGCAGGATGTCTCGGGCCTGCGTCTGTTTTTTATTGATCCTTTTAGCCTCGAAAGTCTGGTGGCGATAAGAGGATCAATACCCGAAAGTTATCAAATGACCACCTGGCAAGAGTCTATGCGTGAGCTATTTGCGGCCATAAAGATGGAAAAAGCTGTGGTTGGTCTGTTGCTGTCGGCGATTATTGGTGTTGCTGCTTTTAATATTATCGCCAGCCTGGTGTTGATGGTGAACGAAAAACGTACCGATATTGCGGTGTTGAGAACTCTGGGCAGCAGCGCTGAGGACATCTCGCGTATCTTCCGAATCCAGGGAGGCTTAACCGGTTTTGTCGGTGTGGCACTGGGTGTGCTCGTCGGTTGTGCTTTGGCGCTTAATGTCAGTGACATGTTGATCTTTCTGGAACAGAATTTGGGTTTTGCGCTCTTTGATCCCGAGCTGTATTTTATTACTCAATTACCCTCCCAGTTACATTGGCAGGATGTCGCTTTGGTGGCGGCGTTTGGTTTGCTGTTGAGCCTGATGGCAACCTGGTATCCGGCGCGTCGAGCGGGTCGTATACCACCGGCCGATGCATTGAGATACAAATAACATGAGTGTCGATCAGGAGGTTCTTGTGGACATATTATGGATATAGCTAGCCCCGTAAAAGACCAGCCGGTTATTGAATGTCGGGACTTGTGTAAATCCTATAGTGAAGGTGCTGAACTTCACCTGGATGTTCTGAAAGGTGTTGATTTAACCGTCTCACCAAGAGAAAAAATCGCCGTGATCGGTGTCTCTGGCTCAGGTAAATCAACCCTGCTTAATATGCTCGGCGGTTTAGACAAGGCGAGCTCTGGTCAGGTGATAGTTCGTGGTCGGAGTTTTAGTGACCTGTCCGAAGCTGAAACCGGCAGATGGCGCAATACTCACCTGGGTTTCG
>JAHRWI010000245.1 GCA_019090225.1 Porticoccaceae bacterium | reverse complement strand
TCAGTAAATCTCGTAGTCCAGCCTGTTTTGGATCATATTTTTGCGAGCGGCTAGCCCTGGGATTATTAATATATCCGGCGAGTCGAGAACCGTTAATAAAGGCTTTGGGATCAAAGGAGTTACCGCTTGGGTTATCTGTGATAAGAAAAACATTTTTGGTCGCAGAAATTTTGTCAATAATGTCTTCCAGGGACTGCAAAGCGACCCGAATACCGCCTTCGTCGAAATATATTTTTTTACCATCCATTAAATAATAGTAATGGTCTTCTCCAGGCATAGGCTTCTCATCTTTGGTTAAATAACGGGCTGAAAAGCCAATGACCACTGAATCGATTTCTTGAGACAGAGCATAGTTGATCACTGCATCCCGATATGCAGCGCTACAGGAACGGTGGTGATCTTCGTAGACATTTGGAATCGGTGGGCAGCCGGGTCGAGTGGCAAAAACAGCGGTTTTGTTTTTATCTGGATGATCATCGATGAGTTGAACAATGCGCGGCGCGTACTGTTCAATATGTGAATCACCCCAAAATAGAACTTTTTGCTCAGTCCCGAGTTTGATGAGTAGTTTTTGACTGTCAATGGTAAACGGGCTAAGACCATCCGGGTATTCCCAGTCGTCAATAGCCTGATTGACGACGGCAATGTACTGAGAGTTATTTCGTGGGGCAGGTTTTCCATACAGTGTGCTGAGGCCCACAAGCAATAAAGCTACTGACATTATAACTAGAAGATAGGTGGTTTTTTGGCTGCTGTGTTTGCGGATATTTTTTTCTATAAATTCATAAGTCAGCGCGGCCAGAGCAAAGCTGATAATAATGGCTAGCACTGCTTCCAGGTAGCTCGTGAATTGCAGAATCCTGAACATTGATAGCACTGACCAATGCCAGAGATACAGCGGGAAACTAATCAGGCCAATATAAACCATCGCGCGGTGACTTAAGACACGTTGGTTAAGCCACGATCCGGGTGTTGAAATTAACAGAAAAGCGCCGAGAGTGGGCAGCAAGGCCCAGCCACCGATAAGGACTTTGTCTCTATCCAGAAAGCCTATAGCGATGATGATCAGGCCGACCCCCAGGGCCGCTCGGAAGTTCGAGCTTGAAGGGTTTCCTGGTAGCCACCTGGACAGGCGATGTTGTTTATGGCGAATTGCGTAAGCTAATACACCACCGATCATTAATTCCCAAAAACGGTTGGTGGGCCAATAAAAGGCTGCTTCTGATGATATAGCGTAGGTGGTGTAAAGGTTGGCGCAAAAAGAAATGGCCGCAATAAAAACTACAAATATTAAGAGGTTCGATTTGTATTTCCAGGCTAGCCCCAGGAGCAGTGGCCAAAAAATGTAGAACTGTTCCTCTACACCCAGAGACCAGAGATGCAAGAGTGGCTTGGTTTCTGAAACAGTGTCGAAATAGCCAGCCTCCTTATAGAGGACGAAATTAGACACAAAGCCTATGGCTCCGGCAACGTGCTTACCTAACTGCTTTAACTCATCTGGAAATAATATATACCAGCCAAACAGGAGTGTTGTCGATAACACTACTGTCAGGGCTGGAAAAATACGTTTTATACGTCGAGAGTAAAATTCGATATAACTAAAACTGTTTTTTTCTAAATTATCAAAAATTATTCCTGAGATAAGGAATCCGGATATCACAAAAAATATATCGACGCCGGCGAATCCGCCCTGGATATATTTTGGGAAGGCATGAAAGCAAATAACGGAGAGAACTGCGACTGCTCGCAGCCCATCTATATCTGGCCGATACTTAACGTGGAGCATGTGGTTATCAGGTCTCGCTCAGAATATAGACGGCTTGTGGGTAATTACATCATTCCGTGATACACACTATCTGCGAAGTGGGTTGGGACTGGTTTGAAAGTCGGACAAGGACTTAACCAAGAATCCCTGCCATCAGCTCCAGACCTTCTTTCGTCGTGTCTGCGCCGAGCAACATGGTTGATACATGACCGGCTTTGCCAGCTTCTATCCACCGCTGTGCGTGATCACGGATGCGATCAACCGGGCCAACCAGGTTGCAGGCATCGACCAGTTCATCAGGCACCAGAGCAGCAGCTTCAGCTTTTTTACCATCTAGGTACAGATCCTGAATTTTGACGGCTTGTTCTTCAAAGCCCAGTCGCTTGGCGTAATCGTTATAAAAGTTTTTACTGCGGGCGCCCATGCCACCAATATAAAGCGCCAAATTATCTTTGATGGGTTGTCGGCATTTTTCGAGATCATCACCGATGATGACCCGGACAAAAGGTGCAATCTGGAAGTCATCAAGGGTTTTATTGCCAGCTACTGCAAAGCCCTCTTTGACGGGTTCTTCAAAAACATGGAATTTGCCGGGATCCATCCATACTGGGAAAAATCCGTCCGCCACTTCAGCAGCAGCTTTAACACCTGCTGGGGTGATGGTGGCGGCAAATATTGGGATTTCATCGTTGCAGTGCAAAATACTTTTGAGTGGTTTGCCCATACCGGTAGCACCTTCGCCGGTATAGGGTAGTTGGTATTGCTTGCCATCAAAGGTGGTGGGCGCTTCGCGAGCAAAAATTTGTTTCATAATGGCGATATATTCTTTTAAGCGGGTGACGGGCTTGCCGTATGGCACGCCGTGCCAACCCTCTACCACCTGTGGTCCTGACGCGCCGAGGCCAACAATAAATCGATTGCCCGACAGGTGGCTTAATGACATGGCGGTCATCGCGGCCATAGCCGGAGAGCGGGCGGGCATTTGCATAATCGCGGTGCCAACCTTGATGGTGGACGTATTAGCTAGAATCCAGGTGGCAGTGGTCACCGCATCGGCACCATAGGCTTCAGCCGTCCACACTGAGTCGTAACCGAGACTCTCTGCATGTTTGATGGTGTCGAGAGGTATGCGCAAGGTGCTGCCGGAGTAACCGGTCATAAGGCCGAGTTTCATTTGTCTGTCCTTTTAAACGTGGTTTTTCGAATTGCCTGAAATTTATCTTCGTCGATAGATAAAGAGTCTCTACAGGGTTTTACAGGTTTGCGTCTGGCGCCTACTTTACCGTGGCGATGAGGCATTGCAAGTGTATCCGTTTTACCTGACGGGCATTGGGGCAGGGAGAGCGGCGAGTCAGGCTGTGATAAGGTCGACCGATAATCGACCTTATATCTGGGAGGAGCTTTACAGAGGCTGACTCCAGGCGATATTAATAGCATTTACATAGGGTCTTGCGTATTCCCTGGCACCCGGGAACAGTGCCGAAGGGCCACCATAATAGCCTCCACTCATACGGGCATAACCCATATGTAATTCCTTGCCTTCGGGAGTTTTCCAGCTAAATCCTATGCTTGCGGCTCGTATTGGATTAGCAGCAATGACGCCAAAGGTGACTGATTCGATATTGTTATCGTTGGCAGCCGGCCCATAGGTATAGCCAGCCCGCAAGGTAAGCGATGGAGAAGCGCTATAGATGATACCCAGTTTGTAATTGACCTGGTTGCGCTGCCAGCCGAAGCCACTACCGGATTTACTGCCCATTGGGTTTGCTATCGGGTCTTCTATAGAGGGCAGGATACTATTGCCGAGGGCTGGGACTTCACTAAACTCAATCCGCTGAACATCAAGAGCCACTAACCAGCCAGCTTTGGGTTTAATCGCCAGACCGATACTATAATTAGCCGGAATATCAAAGCTGCCCTCCGCAAACAAACCCTTATAGTCGTCAAAATCCTCCATGTAAACTTTGCTTGAGTAGGCTGCGCCAAGACTTAACCACGGCTTGAACTCACCGTACCAGCCGACCCTGACACCGGCACCGAAAGCGTGGTCGTAGCCATTGTTGGACACCTTGTCAGGATATCGGGAGAATGGTTGGAAAGCTTGGAACCCATAAGCGCTGAATCGCTGTAGAGCGATGAGCGGAGAGACACCAATACTTTGGCCGGGAGCGAAGGTCCAGGCCACGGTAGGTGCAAAAATGAACTGGGAAAGATCAAAACCCAGTTCGCCACAGCCTAACAAGAAGTTGCCTGGTCGGGTTCCACAGGCTTCTGGGTTGGCACTCGTGCCGCGTATCCCCGTGGTGCCGTGAAACTCTGCATTAAGACCACCATTGGCATAGGATGTGAGACCAATCGAAAGCTTGTCGTTAATCTGGCGGGAATAGGCAAATTCAGGGATGAAGAAAATAGAATTCGCACTGGTCGACGAAAAATTGTAGATGTCATTCGACCCGGTAGCGCCTGATCGTTTGACGGTGCGGTTTGGGTTCATGAGCGTAAGGCTCATGTCAAACTGATTGCCTGCGACAGCTAACTTAGCAGGATTAGACGCTCCGGCAAACGCATCCTGGGCGACGGCAGTAACGGCACCCGAAGTTTGCCAGGCAACAGGTCCATAACCTAAAACAAAGTAACCGCCTCCGGCATTAACCTGGCTTGAAAGAGCCAAGCCGAGCAGCGCTGTCATTATTATATTAGGGATTAAAGCCTTCGGTTTTGTCGAGTGTGGCGACATGTTTGTTCCTCATAGGTCTTGTGACAATAGAAGTTGTACGAGACTGTTCTGCTTGGTCAGAGCAAACAAAGCTCCCATTGTTTCCGGGACATACCTGTCTATTAAGTTCTACACCTCCTTTTGATGAGAATAATTATCATCTCGATTGCTGAGAATAAACACTCTTGATATTGACTGACCGGTCAAAAATTAAAACGGCAAATTATTTGGGTCATCTGGGGGGTAAATGCCATGGCTCAGAGTTTGGGTATCACCTGCTCTCCAAACATGGCGATATCTTCCAGGGCCTGTTGCTGGCTCGGGCCGCCGGGGTGGCGCATGCGAATAATCAGATAGTCGGGTTTGATGATGTCTTCAAATCGACCGAGTTGTTCGAGTATTGACTCAGCATTGCCATGAATAATGCGATCTTTCGCTGCAGTTTCAAAGGTCAGCCCTTTAACATTGCTGATGTTGGCTAGGTGTTCGTCCGGTACAAAAGCCCCGTGTTCAAAATACCAACGGTGGGTTTCCATGGTCGGCTCTGCCAGTACACTGGCGCGCTCAAGGGTGTCGGCAATGACCGCGTCGCGCATCAGACAGACAAAGGGCTTGCGGCCGCTTTTGGCACATTCTTCCCGGTAGAGGTCGGCCTGGGCTTTTACCACGGAGATAGATTGAATCGGGTCAACGATCCATCCGTCGGCAATCTGAGCAGCGCGTTTTACTCCCGGTTCACTCCAGGCCGCAAGCCAGATTTCCGGCCTTTCCTGGTAGGGCGTCGGCGTTACCGAGACATCTTTGAACTGATAATCCCCAGACAGAGCGCTGACTTTCTTGCCCGCCCAAGCATCGCGCAAGACGCTAAAGGCTTCTTCAGTTCGTCGCGCTCGTTGTTTCGGGTTTATACCAAAGGCGTCGAAGTCGACATCCTGATAACCGATACCCAGCGCCAGCCGGAACCGGCCTTTGGTGGTCTGGTCTATCACCGCGCAATCTTCGGCCAGGCGGATGGGATGATAGAGCGGCGCCAGGGCGATGCAGGTGCCTACTTTGATTCGGGTGGTGCGAGCGCCGACTAATCCGGCCATCAGCACCGGGTTGGGCAAATAACCATCGGCCTGCTGGTGGTGTTCGGTAAAGTAAAAACCGTCGTAATTGCTTTGCTCGC
>JAHRWI010000244.1 GCA_019090225.1 Porticoccaceae bacterium | reverse complement strand
TTAGACATGAAATAAGCCCACAAATTATTAGGCATTTCACTATAAAATTGAGGGAAACCTTATCTACTAAGCAATTTAAACATAGAAGCCAAGCCAGAGGAAAAATAATATAAACTAGCGATACCTGATACACACTCTCTAGTGAAGCGCCATTATGCAGGCCTACCAAAATGTACAGCAGTGTTACGATACTAGTAATCAGCCAAAACCCCATCAAATACACAAGTGCACGCTCGTGCTTCGCAATGAGCATTGCAAAAACCGAAGCCAATCCCAATGTAAGTGCAGAAAAAACCTGCAATGAATTCGGCAACATAACGCAGGTTACAGCTAGCGCCCACATTAACAAATAATATACTTGCCGATGTATCTTTGCCATTCAACCACCTTCTAAAACACTATCCTTCTTAAGGCGTATCTCAGCCTAAAAATTTTCTGGCACAAACCACCAGACTTTTTTATAATGCAATATCCTCTGGGTAGCGGCCTAGCACTGTCCTGTCCTGCCTGGTATCTACAGACATATCAACTATCGTTTTATCTGTACCTTTCGCCTTCCGGTTATCGGTACTGAAAAGCATCGAATGTATCTTCTTCCGTGATTGGAGCTCCTGGGTGCGATCGAGCTCCACCAGTTTCCACTCTGTCAAAGCAATAATCTCTTATTAACCGAAACCTATGAGATATTTTTTGATGTTTTTTTCAATCATTGATCAAGCTCACCGAGTATAGGGTGTTTCTCACCATGAGCGGTAAACCTACCGCTACTACTATCATGCTCAGCAAGTAATAAGCGCAAGGATGCGCCTCCACGCCCTGGAATGTGACTAAAAATAAGTTCACAGTTATTGGAAATTATCATTTATCAATTTGCTTTGTCCAAACTACTAATTATGGAGCAATTAAGCCCCGTCCTTTTTTTTGCCTGCCACCAAAGTAATAGCGCGTTGGCAACTATAGTCAATGCAGCGGAAATCGCCGCACCAAATGCCATGTACAAATGCGCGAGAGGAATTGTCAACACAATCTGCAATACCACTGTAGCTCCAAGAATAAGAGATACTACTTTAGCGTGCGAGGACATAGTCAATAGCGCTCCATTAAAACCTGAAATTGACCCAATAAAATAACCCAAAGTCAAGAGGATCAAAGGAAGCCATGAGTCAACATACTCCGCCCCAAAAAAAATTGAAATGATTGGCTTCCCAGCTATAACGCAGATCGTAAAGAAAGATGCATTAAATAATACATTTGTCACACAGACAGTCCTTAAAGTGTTTTCTATTTCCCCCTTTTTGCCAAGCACCCAACCTCGAGCTATCATTGGCGAAACAACACTAGTAATCGAATTGCGTAGAAACAGAGAGAACGCGCTTACTCTATCCGCAATCCTATATAACCCTACTGCTTCAGGTGTACACTGAAGTCCAAGAATAATTAATATTATATTTTGATTGAATGCCGCGATCCCATTAATCAAAATTAACGGATGGCATTCACCCATCCATAGCTTCCACTTAATTTGTTTTCTACTAGTGATATTTTGGCGATGAAGAATATTCACCGTCCAGTAAGCTCCTAAAATTGATGAAAAAATAACACCCGCCGCTTGCATATAAAACACTTTCTCTATTGTTGGAACTCTGCCTAGTAATAAGACAACATATACTTGAATGATTAGAAATATACCGGCTGCTAATACGGCGTGTACTAGCTTCCCTTTAAAAATCTCACCAAAGCCCACAAGCACACCTGAAAAAATATCACTGTAAACCTTGCCTATTAGAAAAATTATTGCGCCACTTCCAAATTGAATTAAAAATATAGGTTCGTAGTAAGCGTTGATGGCGGCGAGTCCCGTAAACAAAACTATTAACAGAATAGAAGAGACAATTAGTGCAAAGCGTATTGCTGCATACGCCCCAGATAGGTCATTATGGCCTGCGGAAATGGCTATTTCTCTTGTTAAAAATGTAGGCATTCCATATGAAATTAGTACTGATAGAAGCGTAACTACCGACAATTGAACAACATAAGTTCCGAAAGCATCCGCACCCATGTTCCGAGCAAGAATAACGGTAGTCATTAAAAGAAAAACTATGTTAAACGAATTCAGAATAAAACTTAACGAAACCTGTCGAACCAGCGCAGATCGAAAATTCATATTCGCTTTACAACCTTTAGTCATTTATATCTAGAATAGGGCAATAATCAAAACCTGTAACTAGAGCATTAGTAATTCAAATTTCGGTCTTAAACACTAGTCTAGTGCCACGGTATAATACCATCCCACCCTTGCTCCACTCTTACCGCAGGCTGGTAACCGCATAAGTTTTCGCCTTTCCTATACTCGCCTGTGAGAGCAATATACTCCCCACCCTAAGCTCACGGTTTGTTTCGTCGTCACCACTGATCTGTATCGTTTCATCTTTAGGTATTGGATTTAGCCACTTGGGTATAACTGCGGCGTGGGCTCCATCCGAGTGTTGCCTTTTGCCGAATGCGTTGAAGTAGCGCAGAGCTATGAAGTCAATGCTATAGCTGCGTGCAGAGATCTTGGCATTGAGTTCGTTGATGTATTTGGTTGGGGCGTAAGGGGACAGCGATTTCCCGATTTGATCTTTTACTTTACGTAGGCCTGGGTGACCACCATAGGTTGAGCTGGACGCCGCGGAGGTAAAACTTTTTACGTTCGGATCTCGGGAGGCGACCAGCATGTTGACGAAGCCATCGATATTAGCTTTGTTGGTGATGATGGCGCGCTGGCAGTTTTCGAGATTGCAGATGCCACTCTCGATAAAGGAAATACCCCGCCATTGCCGCGCTGTAACACAGGTTTGCACGTTTTCCAGGTTGTGTTGATAACTCGTGGCGAAGTTATCCAGCTCGACATAACCCAAACCGATTATGGTTATCCTAGCTCCATCTAGATTTATCAAGTTTCATTTCCTTGTGTTCGAGTCACTTACTGCAGACCGAAATTGTATCTAAAATGATAAAGCGGGGGCCAATAACGCCGGACAGGAGGGGGGGGGTATATCAGGCAGCATTCTTCCCTGTACTGGGGGGAAATAGCGGCCCGTAACCGGGCTATTTGATATCCATATGAGTAACTATTAGCGTGGCTGTAATCAAGCGCGCGATCATAGCAGGAAATCTTTGACCTGATATTGAACCGCCCCCGGAGGTCCGGAGACTCTTTTGTTTGAGTCAAGCAGTAACCGCTAACCCTTCAGTTTTCTGTTAATACATTTTAGGGCTGTCCCAGATAATTCTTGGTATGTACTATCACGGACGGGATGAGGAGGAGCAGATTAAGCGCCGCCAAACAGCGAAGGTTGATCGAACACTTTGTAGCAGATACCTCAGCTAAATGTGCAGCTAACCTGATCGAGGTTAAAAAGAAACCGGTCGCTTACATTCCCATTACTCGCAATTGTATGGCTGGTAAATGGCAGGTTTTATAAGTCTAGATACTAGATATGCCGTAAAACATCGATAAATGGCGGAGGGGCAGGGATTCGAACCCTGGGTGCCCTTCGGCACGCTGGTTTTCAAGACCAGTGCATTCGACCACTCTGCCACCCCTCCGAAGGAGGCGGAATTATACCGCCACATTGACGCCAGACAAGGGCTTCCGGCGTAATTTTTCAGTTTATTACTCGTCTTTAGCTTCCATCAGTGGCTCTGCTTCGCTTATCCTGCTCTGGCGTGGGTCATTGCTAGGCCTTTTGATACTGGAGCTGGAATGTATCACTGGTGCAGGTGCTGAGGTATTCAATGGCTGAGAGAGCCCAAGGTCGGTCTGACGAGATTCAATGTTTACTTCTGCTGCCGGTTTAGCTTTGTAGCGAGGGTCATTGGGTGCTCTGACAGGCTCAGAGGATTCAATAGTTGCCTCATCTTCAATACTGGATTCTACTGTTATGGCATTGTCACCGGTGTTTACCTCCTCAGTGGCTTCGCCGTTTGGGCCTGGTTCATCATTGCTGACAGGCGCGAGATCCAAGCTGGTGTGGTCATTGGCGGGCTGGGCGGCCTCTGTTTGTTGGCGGGCCATAGGCTGATTGGCTGACTCGGTTTCAGATGCCGCGGCAATTATGGGCTGGGTTAGCTCATCTTTTGATGCCGTTTCAGAGCCTGCCTGATTAGCAGCTCCTGGCTCTGTTTCTGCTGGTCGAGCAGTGATAAGTTCTGGCTCAGCGCGGTTTGTCGCGACTGCTCCAGAATTGGTTCCAGTTTGATCATTTGCCGCGGGTGCATCAGTTAGGGAAGCCCTTGCATTGTCTTCGGTAGGGACAGTTTCAGGGTTCGAAACTGGAGCGACTGCAATGTCGGCAGGAGTATCATTAGCGCTTTTAGCCTCAGCCAGGGTTTCATCTTGCTGAGATGCACTATTATCAACAGCACTAGCCGGTGTTTCTGGGCTTGGAGTCGTATCAATGGCATCTTTATCTTTTCCCGAGGCAATAGGAGAGCTGACGTCAGCGGCAAGCGGAGTGGTCGGCGTATTTGAAGTTCTAGTCTCTTCAGCTGATTCGCTCGTCGCTTCTGTCTGCTTGTCGTCTAATGGACGAGCTACAGATTTAGTAGCAATGGCCGTTTCGGCCACAACTGGCGTTGATGCTACAGCGGGTTTGGCCTGAGCATCTGGAGACGCATCGGCCTTGGGTACGACTGCAAGTATTGCGTCCTCGGGTACCGGTTTTCGGTTTCGTTGTCTTTTCGGTGCTGGTTTGTGTCCGTTGGAACGTTTTTTCAGTTGTTCGGGTTTTGGCTTGGGCGTCTGGGCTTGCGAAGATTGCTGACCTTGAGCCTGCCCCACGTTTTGCTGTTCATTTTTATTAGGCACGTTACCGCTTTTTTGTTCGGTGCGGGTGTTACTTCTTCCGTCAGCCGCTTTATTCGCGTCGCGATTCTGATTAGATCTGTTATCTGGTCGTGGGCGGCGTTGCTGAGATTTATTTCGATCATTGTTTCGCTGACGAGATTGCGGTCTGGCGGGTCGCTTTTGCTCGCCTGATGCTTTGTCAGATTCTGTCTTATTTGTGGGGTCTGGTTTCTCAGCCGGTGCCGGTGCCGGTGCTGAGCTGCCACCAAACAAGGCGCGAGAGATGCGGGTCATGAAGCCTGGTTTACTGTTCGGTTTTGTGGCGGTTTCAGCTTTGCTTTTTTCTACGGGCTCGGCGGCCGGTTTAGGGGTGGGTGCTGGAGCCTTCGGAGGTAAGTTCTGGACCGCAGGGACGGGTGCGGGGGGAACCGGTTTGGGCTGGATCAGTTCGAGCTTATCTTCGATAGACGTGGTTTCAGTTAGCTTGTAGCTGTATTCACTAGGCGCTTCATCCTGAGCTCGGATACGCTGAACGTCATAGTGAGGTGTTTCCATTTCTGGGTTAGGCAAAACCACTATTTTAGTTTTATTGCGCTGTTCAATTTCGGTGATTTCGTTGCGTTTTTCGTTCAGCAGAAAGGTCGCCACGGGAACGGGTGTGGTGACCCGAATCTGGGCGCTGCTTTCTTTTTGTGCCTCTTCTTCGACGAGTCTGAGTATCGCCAGGGCGAGTGAGCGGGTGCCACGGATGGTGCCTTGTCCGCTACAGCGAGGGCACATTTTTGAGGTCATTTCTTCCAGCGAGGGCCTCAGTCGTTGGCGAGACATTTCGAGCAGGCCAAAGCGGGAGATACGACCGACCTGTACCCGAGCCCGGTCGACTTCGAGGGCTTTGCGCATTCTTTCTTCGACGGCGCGCTGATTTTTATTGGCCAACATATCGATAAAATCGATAACGATAAGTCCGCCTACATCGCGTAAACGTAGTTGCCGAGCTATTTCATCAGCAGCCTCAAGGTTGGTTTTAAAAGCTGTTTCTTCAATATCGCTGCCCTTGGTAGCGCGGGATGAGTTGATGTCGATAGACACCAGGGCTTCGGTAATATCAATAACAATGGAGCCACCAGCCGGGAGTTTCACCTCTCTCTGGAAGGCGGTTTCAATCTGGTTTTCGATTTGATAGCGATTGAACAGAGGAATAGGGTCTTCGTAAAGGCGTACTCGGCTGTGATAGCTGGGCATTACCTGCTGAATAAAGGCCGAGGCCAGTTCATAGACGTTTTTGCCATCGACAATGACTTCGCCGATATCGGGACGTAAGTAATCGCGAATAGCCCGAATAATGACGTTGCTTTCCTGAAACAGGAAGTGCGGCGCTTTGGCTTGTTTGGCTTCAGATTCGATGGTCTGCCAAAGTTGCCTCAGGTCGTCGAGATCCCATTGCAGTTCTTCGGTGGAGCGACCGATACCGGCCGTGCGGACAATGACGCCGCTGCCATCGGCGATGTTCAGTGAGCGCATCGCGTCTCGTAATTCGCTGCGCTCGTCACCTTCGATACGTCTGGAAATGCCGCCAGCACGAGGGTTGTTGGGCATCAGGACCATATAGCGGCCAGCCAGGCTGATAAAGGTGGTTAGCGCGGCACCTTTGTTGCTGCGTTCTTCTTTTTCTACCTGGACAATGACTTCCTGGCCTTCGCGAACCAGGTCTTTGATTTTCAGGCGACCTTCACCTTCGGAAGGTTTTTTGCCGAAATATTCCCGGGAGATTTCTTTGAGAGGCAAAAAACCGTGACGCTCAGCACCGTAATCGACAAAGGCGGCTTCGAGGCTGGGTTCTACGCGGGTGATTTTGCCCTTGTAAATATTGGCTTTCTTTTGTTCTCTGGTACGGTTTTCGATATCGAGATCATAGAGTTTCTGACCATCGACAAGAGCCACCCTTAGCTCTTCGGGCTGGGTGGCATTAATTAGCATTCTTTTCATGTGAATCCTGTAGTTATGTATCGATCAAAAGTCGCGATAACACTACAGAATGCCGGGCGAGAAACAGGCGGAATTCAAGGGTCGGAAGGATCAATCATCGAGAAGCCGGGCAGTAATCGGGCAAATACAGCTATATTAGTAGCGTTTTATTTGCCTGGGTTCGTTGCTTTGCTGCTCTATTTTCCTTTATGTTTTATTGAGTTAAAGCTTACTTCCTCAATATTGCCAATGACCTTGAACGAATGATTGCTATTAGCGGGGTTCTATCTTAAACCGAGGTTAAACCCAGATTAAAAAGCCGTTTGTTGTGATGGTACATTTACACCATGGTCTACTACGGGCTAGTTCACTTGCGATGAAGGTTGCCTGCCATCTGGTAACTTGTTTACCAATTATCAATCTACCTACTACAGTCCTACCTATTACTGCCTGGTCACTGAATTAATACACTAAATTCGTATGCAAGGCTCGTATATATAAGCTCGGTATATCATAACTATCTTTCACTAGCACGCTTTTTAACTGTCTTTGCTAACGCTATGTCTTCTTTACCTGTTCTGAATTTCCAGCTTCTGTAGCTATCGCATCCTCTGACGCGGTGGCTAAAAGGTGCTGCTGCTTAGTTCTGTTGGCAGCAAACACTTGAATTGTTTGTATCGCCTTGTTTGTATTTTATGCGCTTTACCGCTGTAGATATTTGGCGGCTCCCCAGTGGATATTTAGCGGGGAAGGTGCATGAAATTTAGCGATTTTCGTCAGTAGATAGTTAACTATTTCGTTACAATAGATGAGTTGCCACTGACACCGGTTGTCGACCACTTTGGCGACCGGCGGAATATAGCAAAATTCATTAAGTCATTCAATCAGCAGAATAAATATTCCGTGGATTGTTAGAATGGTCAACTGTCGACTACCGGGATAGATAATTAGTGCTTAAGCAAGCAACGAAACAGGTTCAGCTACTCAGCATAAGCGAAGATCAATCCGGACAGCGGATCGATAACTTTTTGATGACGCTGTTGAAGGGTGTGCCGAGGTCGCGAATTTACCGTTTGCTCCGCAAAGGCGAGGTTAGGGTCAATAAGGGCCGCATCAAACCGGAATATCGCTTGCAGGAAAGTGACGTGGTGCGGGTGCCGCCGATCAGAGTTGCCGAGCGGACACAAAGCCTCCCTGGGCGAAGTCTGCGGGAATTACTGGCGGATAGTGTGCTATTTGAGGACAAAACCTGCCTGGTGATCAATAAACCATCGGGTATAGCGGTGCATGGTGGCAGCGGTATCAATCTTGGGGTTATTGAGGCATTGAGGGCCATGCGCCCGGATGAGCAGCGTCTTGAGTTGGTGCACCGGCTTGATCGTGACACGTCCGGATGTCTGTTGGTGGCGCGCAATCGAGCGAGCCTGAGGGTCTTACAGGATCAGATGCGGGAACGGACCATCGACAAGCGTTACTTTGCACTGGTAAGAGGGCAGTGGCCCAAAGACTTGCATGAAGTTAACGCGCCGCTTCGAAAAAATACCCTGAGTTCGGGTGAGCGAGTGGTGCGGGCACATAAAGAAGGTAAGCACGCCCTGACCCGCTTTAAGGTGATTCGACAGTTTAAAGAAGCCACCCTTATCGAAGCTAAACTTGAGACAGGGCGAACTCACCAGAT
>JAHRWI010000243.1 GCA_019090225.1 Porticoccaceae bacterium | reverse complement strand
TTATTCCGGCGCGATATGCGTCGAGCCGCCTACCTGCTAAGCCATTGCGAGATATCGCGGGACAGATGCTGGTAGAGCGCGTTTACCACCAGGCTTGCTTGAGTAAGGCAGCGCGTGTGCTGGTAGCAACAGACGATGAGCGCATCGTTTCCGCCGTCAAAGATTTTGGGGGTGAGGTGGTTCTGACTTCTGCTGAGCACGCCTCTGGTACCGACCGGCTCGCTGAAGTGGCCGCGGAGCTGGGCCTTGGTGATGACGAAATTGTCGTCAATGTGCAGGGTGATGAACCGTTAATACCCCCGGCAGTGATCGATCAGGTGGCGGCTAATCTGGCAGCTAATCCTTCAGCAGATGTTGCGACTTTGAGCGAGCCAATCACATCCGTAGAAAGCCTTCTCGACCCCAACGTCGTTAAAGTGGTGACTGACACAAACCAGTGTGCCCTGTATTTTAGTCGAGCCCCGATACCCTGGCCGCGGGACCATTTTGCTCAATCGCAAGCATCCTTGCCGGAGAGCTACGCTTATCGCCGCCATATTGGTTTGTACGCCTATCGGGCCGGTTTGTTGCACAAATTTGTAAGCTGGCCGATGGCTGACCTAGAGCAAACCGAGGCCCTCGAACAACTACGGTTTCTGTATCAGGGAGTGAAAATTCATGTCGCCGATGCTCGTGAAAGCGTCCCGCCCGGTGTCGATACCGAAGCCGATCTTCAGGCAGTGGTTAATCTGTTAGAGCAATCAGACGCTCAATGAAGCCCGTCAGCATTTTATTTGTTTGCCTCGGCAATATTTGCCGCTCTCCCACTGCCCACGGCGTATTTGAAGCCATGGTTAAGGCGGAAGGTCTATCTGATCTGATCAGTGTTGACTCTGCCGGTACTGGCGATTGGCACCTTGGCTGCGGGCCAGACGAACGTGCGATACGTGCAGCCCAGAGCCGGGGTTACGGTCTCCAACATCTGCGAGCTCGACAGGTGTGTGCCGAAGATTTTGCCCAGTTTGATTATATTCTGGCCATGGATCTTGCCAATTTATCGAGTCTTCAAGGCATGGTTCCGGCTCACTTTGCGGGACAACTCAGCTTATTCCTCGATTACAGCGATTTGTCCAGGTCCAGCGAAGCCAATCCCACCGAAGCCAGGCCCACCGAAGTTCCAGATCCTTACAGCGGTGGAATGGACGGTTTTGAACAGGTGCTAGAGATGATAGAAGCCGCATCTCAAGGCCTGATCTGCGCTATTAAAGATAGGTCGATTACACACCAGCAATCGTCATAAACCTGGGATTCGAAACCACAATGCCTGATAAAAACCGATGAATCCTGAGCTGGATATTATCGAAAATCACCCCTTAGACGCCCTTAACACCATGGCTCTGCCAGCTCGGGCTGAATATTTCTGTCGGGTAAATAATTGTGCAGATATTCAGCAGGCGCTTGAATTTTCCCGGCAGCGACAATTACCAATTAGCGTGTTGGGTGGTGGCAGCAATATTATTTTGGCTGGAAACGTGAGTGGCCTGGTTATTCAGGTGGCACTGGTGGGTATCAGCACCGAGGTAAAAGGCAAGGATACCGTTCTAGTAAGCGCGGCGGCAGGGGAAGTGTGGCATGAACTTGTGCTAAATATGGTGGCGCAAGGTTATTACGGTATCGAAAACCTCTCTCTCATCCCCGGCCTGGTGGGTGCAGCACCGGTACAAAATATCGGTGCTTATGGGGTCGAGTTAAGTGATTGCTTCGTTTCCCTGGAGGCCATCTCCATCGCCACCGGTGAAGCGACACACTTTTCGGCCCGAGACTGCCAGTTTGCTTACCGCCACAGTGTTTTCAAGGCTGAACATAGGGATGTCTACATCATTACCTCCGTTACACTGGCCTTGCATCGCCAGGCTAAAGTCGATATTACTTATCCGACTTTACGAGCAGCGCTGGACGATCAGGTCGAGATCACACCCCAATTAATCAGTGAAACTGTTTGTCGTGTTCGCCGCGAGAAACTTCCCGACCCGGCCATTGAACCCAATGTGGGTAGCTTTTTTAAGAATCCAGTCATCAGTCAAACCCAGGCTAAACAATTGGCTGAGCAATATCCGGATCTGGTAACCTACACTCAAAATGATGATCAGTTAAAGGTTCCCGCAGCCTGGTTGATCGACAAGGCTGGCTGGAAGGGAGTTCGTCGCGACAATTGTGGGGTTCATCCACAACATGCGCTGGTTTTAACCCAGTTTGGAAACGCTACGGGTGGCGAAATTCTGATCTTGGCTAATCACATTAGTATCGACATTAAACAGCGCTTCGGCATCGGTCTGGAAATGGAGCCTCGAGTTTTAGGTGGCTAATAACAATTTTGCTAAGGCAATCCATAGTGATGCCTGTCACCCGATGACAGGCTCAAAAACGTAATCAGTTAGGAGAGGCGGTGGTGCACAAAGTATTGGTGGTGGACGATCACAAGCTGATCAGAATGGGTCTGTGTCGTTTGATCGAATCCGTTACAAGTGTCACCGTGGTGGGTGAGTGCGGGAGCGGGGAAGAGGCCCTGGGTGCCGCCCGAGAGCTAGAGCCCGATATTGTTTTTATGGATATCCGTATGCCCGGTATTGGCGGATTAGAAGCGACGCGGCGTTTAATGACTGTCCATCCGGACCTGAAGGTGATTGTTATCACCGCTATGAGCGATGACATCTATCCGCGACAATTATTAAAGGCCGGTGCTGCTGGCTATATTACGAAAAATGCCGATCAGCACGAAATTCAGGATGCTTTGACGACGGTTATGGATGACCGGGTTTACGTCAGCCCGGAAATCGCGCAGCTAATGGTGGTTAATGGTTTAAGTGCCGGACAGGAACAGTCGCCATTAGCGACCTTGTCTCAGCGCGAACTACAAATCGCCCAGATGATTACTAATGGTCACCGAGCTAACGACATTGCAGGGGTGCTCAATATTAGCCCCAAGACGATCAATACCTATAAATATCGTATATTTGAGAAACTCGGTGTGAGTAATGATGTCGAACTGACCCTGGCTGCGGTCAAGTTTGGCCTGGTAGACCCTGGCGAGATTATCTAATTGCCCGGGATTTAGACAATCCAAATACCTTGCCAGACAACGCTAAACCATGTCCTTTGATGCAAAAGTATTCTTAAAAAACCTGACCTCCCGGCCTGGTATCTATCAGATGCTGGATGGGGAGGGGGCCGTGCTCTACGTAGGTAAAGCTAAGAACCTGCGCAAGCGCGTCAGCAGTTATTTTCGCAGCAGTGGTCTTGCGCCGAAAACCGCCGCGTTGGTTAAGCGTATAGTCAATGTTGATGTCACCGTTACCGAGACAGAGCTTGAAGCTTTGCTGCTTGAGCAAAACCTTATCAAGCAGCTGCGGCCACCCTTTAATATCTTGCTTCGGGACGACAAGTCCTATCCCCACATATTTTTTGCCACCAACGATCCCTGGCCGAGGATCACCTTTCATCGCGGTACAAAACGTAAAAAGGGCAGCTATTACGGGCCATTTCCCAGCGTTCATGCGGTGAGAGAGAGCATGAGTTTTTTGCAAAAAACTTTTCGCGTCCGTCAATGTGAAGATAGTTTCTTTAAAAACCGTTCCCGGCCCTGTCTGCAATATCAGATTGAACGCTGCAATGCGCCCTGTGTCGGTTTGATCTCCGAAGAAAACTATCAACGCGATGTACGACACACCCGGATGTTTCTTGAAGGTAAAAACCAGCCTTTAATGAAAGAGCTGGAAGCGGTCATGGACAAAGCCAGTGCCAATCTGGATTTTGAAGAAGCGGCCCTGATCCGAGATCAAATTATTGCCATGCGCCAGGTGCAGGCAGAGCAGATTGTCGAATCAGGTAACGGCAACCTCGATGTCATTGCCGGGGCCATGGAAGGCGACGATGTTTGTGTGCACCTGCTTTACATTCGTCATGGTCGCATTCTGGGTAGCCGTAGTTTTTATCCCAAAGTACCCCTGGCGACGAGTCTTGAAGAGGTCATCGCCGAGTTTATTCCCCGTAATTATCTCAAGGGCAACATAGCGACGGATGTGCCCAAAGAAATTGCCCTTGGGATCGACCTCGCCGAAAAGGCATTGCTTGAAGAAGCTTTAACGGTGGCCGCGCAACGCAAAGTACTGATCAAAAATGTCAGCCGTGGCACTCGCAAGAAATGGCTCGAACTGGCCAGCCGCACCGCAGAACAAAATCTCAGCGGTAGATTAGCCGCATCGGCGAGTACCCTGAAGCGCTATGAAAAACTCCAGCAGACGCTGGGCCTTTCTGAGATGCCTGAGCGTATGGAATGTTTTGATATCAGCCACAGCAGTGGCGAAGCAACCGTTGCCTCCTGTGTCGTGTTTAATCGAGAAGGCCCGCTGAAATCCGATTACCGACGCTTCAATATTGAAGGCATCACCGGCGGTGATGACTATGCTGCCATGGAGCAGGCTCTGCAGCGACGCTACAAGCGGCTGCAAAAAGGCGAGGCCAAGCTGCCCGATATCCTGTTTATCGATGGCGGTAAAGGTCAGCTGCATATCGCTCAGCGGGTGCTGGAGGAGCTGGGTGTGATCGGCGTTAATCTGGTCGGGATCGCCAAAGGCACCAGCCGTAAAGCCGGTCTTGAAAGCCTGCTGCTGACTACAGTAGACGGTGAACAAGAGATCATTCCTGAGCAGGCCGGGTTATTGTTGATTCAGCAAATCCGCGATGAAGCCCACCGTTTTGCCATTACCGGACATCGACAACGGCGAGATCGAAAGCGCCGCACCTCAGCGCTCGAAGGTGTTGCCGGGGTCGGACCAAAACGCCGCCGGGAGCTGCTGCGTTACTTTGGTGGGGTAGGGGCCATGGAAAAAGCCAGCACGGCAGATCTTATGAAAGTGCCATCAATTAACAAAAAAGTGGCCGAAGCTATTTACAGCTCGTTTCACAAGGGGTAGTTTGGCCGCTGAAATTTTTCAAGCCGTAACTTTACAAACTTAAGTATGTTTAATTTACCTAATCAGCTGACGATATTGCGGGTGCTATTTATCCCGTTGTTAGTGATCGTGTTTTATCTACCCTGGGAATGGCACTACTTCGCCAGCGGCGCGATATTCGGTATCGCCGCGCTTACCGACCTGCTCGATGGCTATCTGGCCCGTCGATTAGGCCAGGAAACCCCCTTTGGGGCATTTCTTGACCCCGTAGCAGATAAGCTTATCGTCGCCGTCGCATTAGTCCTGCTACTAGAGCAAAACGCCTCAGCCCTGTTTGCGATTCCAGCCATGGTTATTATCGGCCGCGAGATTGTTGTGTCCGCCTTACGGGAGTGGATGGCCGAACTGGGTAGTCGCACCAGCGTTGCCGTGTCGCAAATGGGTAAATTCAAAACCATTATGCAAATGGTATCCATCGTGATACTGCTGATGTTTAACCCAGACACCTTCCCCTGGTTCCAATGGCTAGGCCTGGTGTTGCTCTATATCGCGGCGGTTTTGACCCTATGGTCGATGGTGATTTACCTAAAAGCAGCCTGGCCCGAATTTATTCGCACCAGTGACTCTGACGAATCAAATTAGTTGGCCCCGGCTCGCGAAACAGTACCCGCAAACCTGTTATTTAGTGACTTCCTCCGGTACAATTCCGCGTCTTTTGAGGCTCCAGGGCTAAGGTAAACGACTAGCCGAGTACTTAGCAAGTTAGGTCGGAAATTGCTCGGCACCTAGGTTCACGTAAGGCGTTGCAAAGCTCAAATGGTTAGCGTTCACCCGACCTTGTCGGAACTCACAAAGAGTAATATTGAATGTATAGGCGCGGTGGCAGAGTGGTCATGCAGCGGACTGCAACTCCGTGTACGCCGGTTCGATTCCGACCCGCGCCTCCATTTCAAGCTTAGTTACTAAGTACTGCTTTGCCCGGATGGCGAAATGGGTAGACGACGTGCAGGAAGCACGAGTGTCGCGGGAGACAGGACGTCGAGAGCGACCGCAAGGACCAGCGCAGCACGCTGGCAGCTATGATAAAAAACTGCAATTTGTACATTAAGACGTTCTGCCCGGATGGCGAAACCGGTAGACGCAAGGGACTTAAAATCCCTCGGTGGCAACACCGTGCCGGTTCGATTCCGGCTCCGGGCACCAATAAAAACAATAGGTTACGAAGATATATTTTTTCTGACCATAAAAATTTCCGATAAAAATAAAATTAGTAGACCTATAGTAGACGTTTTATGGGTCGAATTTATAGAAATTAACGCTTAAGCTCAGTTGACCGTAATACAAAGCGAAGCGGCGTATTACTGGTCAACTGCAGCGCCTTGTTATGTGTTTTTGATATTATGCACATTATTATATGTTAAAAGCGTCGCTGCCTTCTTTGTTTGCTTTTCATATGTCTTTCAAGCCCTGAAAGTGCATTAGTTCGGTTATGTGTATTTGCTGCTTGCTGTTTACGTTCCCCGTATGCTATCTCTGCATGAATTGGCAAAATGGTATTTTCAAATAATTCATCGAAATTATCGTTGTTAAATAATTCTATAAAGCTAGCGCGTGAAAATGGAGATAAGTAGGCGCTGGAAGATGGAGTTTTAGGAAATAAAAACCAAAGCATTGATTGATCGGCATCTTCCGCTTCTTTAAAATCAAAAAACACCAACGAATTACTATTATGCCATTCATTTAACAGTCTGCACTCATCTGGGAAGTGCGCTCGTATAATAGGAATATTTGTAC
>JAHRWI010000242.1 GCA_019090225.1 Porticoccaceae bacterium | reverse complement strand
CCACTGGTGACATGGTGCGTTATATGCCCGCGCTTAAAAATGGCCGCAGCGGTTATTACATTCAGCAAAATCGAGGCAAAAAAGCCATCTGTCTGAACCTGCGCGACAAACGCGCCCAGAAGATTGTCCACGAATTAGTTAAAGAGGTAGACGTCGTGGTCGAAAACTTCACCCCCGGCGTCATGAAACGACTCGGCATCGATTACGAAACACTCTCGGCGATTAACCCTAAACTCATCATGTGCTCCATCTCTGCCTTTGGCCAGGAAGGCGAACTGTCTAATCTGCCCGGATTTGACTACATCGCTCAGGCCTATGCTGGCGTTATCGACATGATTGGCGAAGAGGATGGTCCTCCCTATTTCCCTGGCCTGGGCATGGGTGATGTATCCACTGGTGCCCACGCCTATGGCGCGGTTACCGCCGCATTGTTCCACCGCGAACGGGGTGGCAGCGGTCAGCATCTCGATATCGCCCTGCTCGATTGTTTATTCCATTGTCATGAACTGAATGTTCAGGGTTACGATGGCTCCGACGGCGCTCTGGTACCTCATCGCTCTGGTGCACATCATTTTGCGGTGGCGCCGCTCGGCATTTTCAAAGGCAAAGAAAAATATATCGTTATCATCGCCATCGGTAACCAGTGGGATAATCTCCTGAAAGTCATCGGTAAGGAAGAGTTTAACGATGATCCCCGCTTTGCCGACAACGCCGGGCGCACTGAGCACAAGCAAGTCCTGATTGATGCTATCGAAAGCTGGCTGGCCTCCACGGAAAGTGACGATGAAGCCGTACGAATATTGCAGGAAAACCACGTGCCGGTTGCGCCGGTATTGAGTGTTCCCGAAGCCATGGCCCACCCCCATCTCATCGCACGACAAACCGTACGCACTGTGACGGATCGGGCTTTTGGTGACGTGAAAGTGCCGGGTATGCCGCTTCGATTTTCTGCCTTCCCAGACTTTCCCGATTTACAGGCGGGTTTCCTGGGCGAGCACAACAGCGACGTCCTGAGCAGCATCGGCTATTCCGAAAGCGATATCAAAACCCTCAGCGATGACGGCGTGCTCGCTGCCGAGCCAATACCTGAATAGCGCTAGCACCTGGATAAAAGCAGCACTTGAGAACTGTTTATAAAAACCGACCGAGGGCCTGATTATGTCAGGCCCAGGATCAATTAGAGCAGGCTAAACCATGACCCAGAAACATATTCTCGACGGTTACAAAATCATCGACTTCACCCAGTATCTGGCCGGACCATCAGCGACACGACTGATGGCTGAAATGGGTGCCGACATCATCAAGGTGGAGATCGCCCCCCACGGTGATCCCAGTCGTGCCTTCCCCTACCGGAAAAACAAACGCAGTGCTTATTTCATCCAGCAAAATCGCGGCAAGAAAAGCCTTTGCCTCGATGTCAAAAACGAAAAAAGCAAAGCGGTATTAACCGAGCTGATCAAACAGTGTGATGTCCTTATCGAGAACTTCGCACCAGGCGTGATTGGCCGCCTCGGTTTCGACTGGGAAACCGTACACAAACTCAATCCCAAACTGGTGATGTGTTCGATGTCCGCCTTT
This sequence comes from Porticoccaceae bacterium, assembly GCA_019090225.1. Lineage (GTDB taxonomy): Bacteria > Pseudomonadota > Gammaproteobacteria > Pseudomonadales > Porticoccaceae > HB2-32-21. Next base: position 2,371 of record JAHRWI010000242.1, on the reverse strand, counting down.
GGCCAGACCGGCCCGCTTAGCCACCTGCCCGGTTTTGATTACATCGCCCAAGCCTACTCTGGCGTCACCTCAGTGATTGGCGAGCCAGACAAACCACCGAGCTTGCCGATGTTAGGCATTGGCGATGTCACTACCGGCGTTCATGCCTGTGGTGCGCTGGGCTATGCCCTGCTCGATGTGTATCGCACCGGGGAAGGCCAACTGCTCGATATATCCCTGCTCGACTGCTACTTCCATCAACATGAAGTCAATGTCCAGGCCTATTCGGCCAGCAAGGGTAAAGTCGTGCCACGCCGCTCCGGCCCCCACCATTATGCGGTTGCGCCGACCGGTATTTTTCAGGGCCCTGAAGGCTACATTATGATTTTGGCACTGGTGCATCAGTGGCCAGTTTTGTGCAAAGCCATGGGCCGAGAGGATATGACCAAAAGTGCCAAATTTGGCACCAATGACGCCCGCCTTGAAAACCTGCAAGAGTTGATCGGCATTATCGAAGGCTGGCTGCAAAGCTTTGATTCGGACGAGGCTGCTATTAAAGCTTTGCAGGACGTGCGTGTACCTGTCGCGCCCATCCTCACTATTCCTCAGGCTGTTGCGCACCCTCACCATCGAGCGCGCGGCACCATTCGCACAATTTCTGATCGTATGCTCGGCGAATTTGATATTCCCGGAGTACCCCTGCGTTACTCGAACTTCCCCGACCTGTTGCCCCTGGAAGCGCCTTTTCTTGGCGAACAGAACCGGGAAATACTGGGCGACTGGTTAGGCTATTCCGGTGAGCAGATTGATGCCATGGAAAGCGAAGGCATCCTGGTCAACGCTCGCCACTAGTTCGATCGCCACTACAAAGCCCCGTAAAAGTCTAAGACAAAAATTGTCAGAGAGAAGACTATGAAACCTAAACATGTAATGGACGGCTATCGCGTCCTCGATATCACCCAATATCTTGCTGGCCCTGCGGCCACTAACCTGATGGTACAAATGGGCGCAGATGTGACCAAAGTTGAGATTGGCCCCCATGGCGATCCAATCCGGACTTTTCCTTACGCCGTCGATATTCCGGGCTCCAAAGACAAACGCAGCGCCTATTTTATTCAGCAAAATCGCGGCAAGAAGAGCCTCTGCCTGGATCCAAAAACAGCAGAAGGGCTGGCGATTATTAAGGAACTGATTAAACAATCCGACGTATTCATAGAAAATTTTGCGCCGGGGGTTGTGGGCCGACTAGGACTAAGCTGGGATGTGGTCAAGGAGCTGAACCCTAATATTATTATGTGCTCCATCTCCGCCTTTGGTCAGGAGGGGCCACTGGCAGCCTATCCGGGCTTTGATTACATCGCCCAGGCCTACGCCGCCGTGACAGATTTAATTGGCGAAAAAGACTCGCCGCCATCCCTGCCCATGCTGGCCTTTGGGGATGTCGGCACCGGCGTCCACGCCATGACGGCCATTGGCTATGCTTTGCTCGACAGGGAACGCAACGATAACGGTGGTCAACTACTCGATATCTCCCTGCTGGATACCTACATCCACCACCACGAAGTCGGTGTGCAGATCTATTCAGCCACCAAAGGTGCCATTGTCCCCCACCGTAATGGCTCCCAGCACACCGCCGTTGCACCCACCGGGATTTTCAAATCCAAAGACAGCCACCTGATTATTTTGGCCCTGCTCCACCAATGGCCGGTTTTATGCAAGACCATGGAGCGGGAGGACATGATCGACGATCCGCGCTTTAAAGATAACGATGCGCGCATTAAAAACCTGCCGGAAATGATTATCGCTATTGAAGACTGGCTGCAGTCTCAGGACAGCGACGCTGCTGCATTAGCCAAACTGGAAGCAGCACGGGTGCCCTGCGCGCCGATCCTGACAGTGCCTGAAGCCATGGAGCATCCCCACATGATTGCCCGCAAAACCATCCGTACGGTGACGGATCCGATCATGGGCGAGTTCCAGATTCCGGGCATGCCCCTGCGTTTTTCCAAATACGAGGTCGATGAAAACATTGAGATACCAGCGCTGGGCCAACACAATGAAGAAATACTAACCACACGCCTGAACTACACGGCGGATCAAATCGAGGCCCTGAAAAATAGTAAAATTCTATTCCAGAAGGCGGTATAAGTTTGCCGAGCCTCGCTTACCGCGCTTTCTAAGCGGCACAAAACTTTCTATCAGAAACGGGGCTTTTTAGTAGAGCTAATTAATAGAGGCTAACCTAACAGGCCCCTACACAACACCCGCCTGCCAGTTGACGCAGGCCCTAACGGAGTAATATAGATGGATCCCAAACACATTCTCGATGGCTACCGCATTCTCGACTTCACCCAGTACCTGTCTCTTATACACATCTGACGCTGCCGACGAT